>CAIVDH010000194.1 GCA_903904635.1 uncultured Burkholderiales bacterium
AAAGTCAAGAGCAAGCGGCTTTGGCAAGGGAAAAACACAGACTTGCAATGAAAAATCAACGCCAGGCTGAAACTGAAGATCAAGCAGCTTTGGCAAGGGAAAGAGACAGAATCTCTAAGATGAATCAATGCCAGGCTGAAACTGAAGAACAAGCGGCTTTGGCAAGGGTAAAACACAGAATTGCAATGAAAAATCTACGCCAGGCTGAAACAAGATCATCGGTTTATTCGGTTCAGCCACGGTGATATTGGCGTTTTGTACTGGTGTGGTCGTACCCTGCCCGAAGGCATTCGGCTGACTGACTTCATTGGTTGCAGCGATCGATACGGAAATCGTGCCATGCGATACCGCTGCTGCGGTGACTTTCACATTACGACTGATGACAACGGTGCCAGTGCGGGAATTCACCACCACCTTGGCTGCAGATTCACCCGGAATCACGTCCAGGTTTTCAACCATACTAATGAAGGTCACGCGCTGCGAGACATCGGCAGGCGCGCGCAATGAAATGGAAACGGCATCTAAGGCTCTGGCCGTGTCCTCGCCAAAGGTTTTATTGACTGCGGCAACAATGGCCGAGGTTGTCGTGAAATCTTGTTCACGTAAATTCAACATCACGAATTCTGTTTTTTCGAACGGCGTATCCACCATGCGCTCAACTGTGGCGCCATTAGGAACACGCGCCGAAGTCGGCACGCCTATCGCTACTTTGGAGCCGGCTGCGCTGGCATCAATACCGGTGGTGGTCACCACGCCCTGTGCCATCGCATACACTTCACCATCAATACCGCGCAAGCTAGTCATGATCAGTGTGCCACCACGCAGGCTACTGGCTTTACCTAGTGTGCCCACATTAATGTCGATACGCTGACCCGGTTTGGCCATGCCTGGCAGTTCAGCTGTCACCATCACGGCAGCGACGTTTTTTACATCAATCTTGCCTACTGCAGCGGCGGTTCGTTCAAAGTCGCTTAATGGGCCATCAAGACCTACGCCTAGTTTATTTAACATCGCGCGTACCGTTTGTACGGTAAAAGAAACGTCAGCACCATCGCCAGTGCCCTGCAAACCCACGACGATACCGTAGCCCACCAGTTGGTTAGAACGCACGGCAGCCAAAGACGCGAGGTCTTTGACGCGATCAGCCATGGCGTTCTGTACCAGCAACAACGAGCAGACTATTGTCACGCTCAGTTGCCGGATTAATGATGGTTTCATGACGTTTCCGATCTATTTCAGAAGGGCCAAAATTTATAAAGTGCGCTAGTGCCCCAACCTGCGCGTGTTGCATTTGCCAGGTCGCCTACACCGCGGTACGTAATCTGCGCATTTGCCAGTCGACGCGACTGCACCGTGTTAATGGCGCTAATATCATCGGCCCGGACTATGCCTGAAACCTGTATTACTTCTCCACCTTCAGAGAGTGACAACTGCTTTTCACCGCGTATGACCAAATTGCCGTTGGCCTGTACTTCTGCCACTGTCACCGCGATGGAACCTGTCAGTGATGCTTGCTGATCTGCGGTGCCCTTGCCTTTGTTAGAAATCGTCGCGCCGTCAGTTTTTACACCGTTTAAAACGCCGCCGATTTTTCCTAAGCCTGCAATTGCCGTATTCAAACCAGCCGGTACTGCGTCATTGGCTGATTCACGACTGGTTTCATTATTTAAAGTTCTGGCTGCCTGGGTCGATTCATTCAGTAAGACGGTAATAATGTCGCCTACCTGATACTCACGACGCCTTGCCTGCCACATGTCAGTATTGGTACTAGCAAAAATTGCGCCAGTCGGAATTTTGGCAGTCTCTTTGGGGATAGGTATTACCGGCGCGAATGCCGGGGAATGTGCCAGTGGCATGGGACCTGCGCAGCCTGTGAGTAATACCAGTCCGGCCAGCCCAGCCAGGGCTGCTAAGCCTGTCATTTTTCTCATCAGTTTTTCTCCGAGTTTTTTTAACTTGTTACATATGGTTGTTAAGGAATTGCAGCATGCCGTCCGCTGCAGAGATGGCTTTGGAGTTGATTTCATACGCACGCTGGGTCTCGATCATGTTGACCATTTCCTCAACCACGTTAACGTTTGAGGCTTCGAGCATGCCTTGCTTGATGGTGCCGGCGGCCTGGGTGCCGGGATTAAGCAACTGCGGCGCACCACTGGCGACGGTTTCTTTGTAGAGGTTGCTGCCCAATGGCTGCAGACCTGCCGCATTAACGAAACGCGCGATCTGAATTTGTCCTAACTGCTGCGCACCGCCACCGGCAAATAATTCTGCCGTGACCACGCCATCTTCACCGATGGTGACGGAGGAAGCATTGGCCGGGATTGCGATAGCAGGCAGCAAAGGCTGACCGTTACCTGTAACAAGCTGGCCAATGTTGGAAAGTTTGAAGGAACCATCACGGGTATAAGCAATGGTGCCGTCTGGTTGCGTGATCTGGAACATGCCCTCGCCCGCTACCGCCAAGTCCAGCGCGTTTTGGGTATTGATCATGTTGCCTTGCGCATGATTTTTTTCAGTTGCAAGAATACGAGTACCGGTACCGAGCATCAAACCTGTTGGGGACTGCGTGGTCGCTGCAGTCTGGCCACCGGCCTGACGCACGTTTTGATACAGCAGATCTTCAAATACTGCGCGGTCGCGCTTGAAGCCTGTAGTGTTGACGTTGGCCAGGTTATTCGAGATGACAGTCAGGCGCGTTTGCTGCGCATCTAAGCCTGTCTTGGCTACCCACATTGATGCATCCATAATTTACTCTCCTCTATCTTTTTGCTTGGTACTTATTGCTTAGACCGACTAGCGGGCTCTTAACATGCTGGCACCCGACTCATCTAGCGATCTGGCTTCTTTGATAAAGCGCATCTGCGATTCGAATGAACGACTGAAATCCATTAACTTAACCATGCCCAGTACCGGATTAACGTTGCTGCTCTCCAGCGCCTGTGGTGTTACG
>CAIVDH010000195.1 GCA_903904635.1 uncultured Burkholderiales bacterium
GACGGTGCATCCGGTGCCACACCCAGCGCACTCATGTGCAGACAACGCTTTACTTGGGCAGCATTGCAAGCACGCACCACTTTACGCGGCAGCTCAACATGCGCACGTTCAAACTGCGGGCCCCAGCCGCTACCTGCGGCCCCCGGCTTACTATGCAATACACCGGTGAGGTTAATGACAGCGTCTGCTTTTTTTACCAGACCCGCCAAGGTCGCATCATCAAATACATCTGCCACAATAATTTGCACCGTTGGCAAGACGAGTAAGTGACGGGCACGATCATAGCGACGCGTAGGCACGATAACTTTACGACCTGTTGCGGCGAGTTGCGCAACAATATGGCTGCCTATGAAACCACTACCACCGATAACTAATATTGTTTCATGTCGCATGCGTATATTTTTCAAGGAAGGTCACCCAGCTCAGCAAGATCGGCTTCTTTGGGTGTCACCTGACCCAGCCTTGCTTTGAGTGATTGTGGTTTATTTTCAAATAGCGCTGCGTACCAGGTTGCATTGGCCAATACGCTTTTTACATACACGCGGGTTTCAGAAAACGGTATGGTCTCAGCAAAAATTGCGCCTTCAACAGGCTTATCCAATGATGAACGCCATAGTCGTGGCCGACCCGGCCCCGCATTATAAGCAGCCGTTGCCAGCGTCTGAGAGCCGCCCAGATTGTTTAGCACCATATTGAGATACTGCGTACCTAGCGTAATGTTGACGCGCGTGTCATTCAGGTTGTCGAGCGTGAATCCTGCCATACCGATTTTGCGCGCCACATAATTTGCTGTGGCCGGCATGATCTGCATCAGACCCGAAGCGCCCACGTGTGATCGCGCTGCATTGACGAAGCGTGACTCTTGCCTTATCAATCCGTATACCCATGCTTTGTCCAGGCCGATAGGTTGCGTGGCTGTTTGCATGATGTCATCGTGAGGCGAGGGATAGCGGTGTGTGTAATCAGGTTCGGTGCGGCTACGATCTGCTGTCGTCACCATACGATCCAGCACATCGCTTTGGCGCGCGAATTCTGCTGCTGCCAATAACTGCCGCTCATTTAATCCGCGCAGCTGCCAGTTCCATTCGCGATTACCTTCAAAGCGCATGCCTATATCGAAAAACCGAAAAGCATTACGAAAACCCATATTGGCAGCCGCTTCTGCTATTTCTTCCGGCTTAGATGCTAGCGGGCGCTCTGGCACCATAATTTTTTGCCCTAGCTCTTCGGTGGCGAGCAAACCATAAAAGCTGGTCTGCCCGGACAGACTCTGAAAATATTTTTGCGCTTCTTCTGCGCGCCCGATTTTTTGGGCAGCACGTCCTCGCCAGTAAACCCAGGCTGAATCTTTTTGCAATTCGGCCGGCATGCTCTCTATGGCCTTGTCAACCATAGCCCAGTCAGCGATACGCAATGCGGAACGCACCCGCCACTGATAAGCATCTTGCGACAAATTTACGCCCCAGGTCTTGTCCCAATAACTGACAGCTTCACGCGATAGCTGTCGCGCTGCAGGCAGGGCGATCTGCGCCCAGGCCAAAGCCTGTTCATCCTGTGTAAGCCGCGAAGCTACTTTAGTCAGCGCCTTGATTGCCTTATTAGGATCATCACGCGAGACCCGACCCAGAGCGATGATGAATAGATCATGCGATGCCCGCGGCGCAACGATGCCACGTTCAAGTACTGGAAGCGGCTTGTCTATTGCCAACGCAAGATTTTTCTCAGTGGCGTCTGTGAGTCCTGCCAGCCGACGCGACAAACTGATTTGGCCGTATTCAGAGGCAAGTCGAATCTGATGCCATACATCGTCATTGCCAAATTGTTTTTCGCGACTGAGATTACTAATCAGATCAGCGCAAGCCAGGCCATATTGATTGGGTTGCAAGAGTAATTCGCGCGCTGGGGCAGCAACGTTTTCACCTTTGGTCAGCCGCGACAAGAGCGCATAACATTTGACCTGGGTGTCATCATTCAACACAAACTGCGCATACTGCTCATCGAAAGTGCGCCATATGCGCGCACGACCCAGCAATAACAGCCAGTCATTACGCAAACGGTCTGCAATTGCGGTACCTGCATACTTGGTTAAAAAATCTCTTATTTCTCCCTCAGGCGCGGAGATCAGACGCGGATAAAGCCGATAGTATTGAACATAAGATTGCACCGGATATTGTGCAAGCTTATCTGCCAGTTGTCCGGCTGCTGCGATTTCTCCTCGTAATGCAACTTCACGCAAAGCGATGAAATCGCTGTCTGCGCCGCTTATAATCATGTCGCGTTTGGCTGCATATGCCGGCACTGCCAGCGTGACCAATGATGCGCCAGCCATAAGCAGCAAGCTGGCGATCCAGGTTGTTTTTTTCATCTTGATAAATCCAGGTTTCTGCTAATTAATCGACTATTTAGAGCGCCTATCAAAATGGGGCTGGCAAGGCGAAGCAACGCAGTCAGCGTCATTTTTTTAGGTACTCTTTAGAATAGCATGTGATGACTGGCTGCATCAGTAGTGTTTAGGGTATTTTTATCTATGGAAAATCTATCTCAGAAAGCGCAATTGCGACGTATGCTGCTTGCAGCGCGTCGCGCCCTGCCTGCAGATGTTAAAGCGCAGGCAGATGCGCGTATTGCGTCGCGTCTGCAGAGTTGGCTTGCAACGCAATCTAATGCGCGAATACTGGGGGCTTACCTGCCATTGCCCGGCGAGCCCGATCTGTCAGAGTTGTATCTACAACTTTGGGCTACAGGCTTGCAGATAGCCATGCCTGTGGTGATGGAAAAAAATATGCCGCTGCGCTATGCAGTCTGGCGCGAGGGCGATGCCTTGGTAAAAGATGCAAGTGGCACGCTGGCCCCCGCTACGCGCACGGCATTTTTGGAAGTCGATATCGCCTTGGTGCCTTGCGTAGGATTTACAGATACAAATTACCGGCTCGGTTATGGCGGCGGATATTTCGATCGCACTCTGGCCAAGACACCAAGGCCGACATCCGTCGGCATTGCCTATGCCTTCACCAAAACTAGTTTTGAAGAAAGCGCTGTTGATATTCCGTTAGACGTGATCATCACAGATCAATAGGCTGACAAATTTCAAATATTTTTTTATGCGCTCACACCGAGCCGCTGCAATATTGCCATGCTCGGTACAGCCTGATTCAATGTATAAAAATGCAATCCCGGCGCACCGCCCTGAATCAGCCGCTCGCATAATTGTGTGACCACATCCAGGCCAAATTCACGTATCGCAGCAGTATCATCACCAAAGCTTGCCAGCTTGAGGCGCACCCAACGCGGTATCTCTGCACCACACATTTCAGAGAAGCGCATCAGCTGCGTGTAATTGGTAATGGGCATAATGCCGGCGACCACAGGCACGGTGATGCCGATTTTTTTTGCTTCGTCTACGAAACGGAAATACGCATCGGCATTATAAAAATATTGGGTAATGGCGGAGTTGGCGCCGGCATGAATTTTTCGGGCGAAATTTTGTAAATCATCTTGCGGCGATTTTGCTTGCGGATGCATTTCGGGATAAGCAGCGGCCTCGATATGAAACCAGTCACCGGTTTGGGCGCGAATAAATTCTATGAGCTCATTGGCATAACTGAATTGCCCTGATGAGCCTGCTGCACCATAGCCGCTGGGCAGATCGCCACGCAAAGCCACCAGTTGACGTATGCCATGGGATTTATATTCCTCCAGAATGAGGCGCAAATCTTCACGCGAGCGGCCTACGCATGACAGATGCGGCGCAGCATTCAAACCTTCACGCTGTATTTCAAAAACAGTGTCGCGGGTACCGGATTGTGTTGAGCCACCAGCACCAAACGTCACAGAAAAATAACCCGGCTTGAGTGCGGCCAGTTTGGCGCGCGCAATGCGCAGTTTTTCCACACCTTCCGGGGTTTTGGGCGGAAAGAATTCAAAGCTGAATGTTATTTCGTGCATTTATTTTTTTATAAAAATTGCGGACAAAGCCCACGAGATGACGCTATAGAGAAACGCACCCAGAATGGCTGAACCAAAACCGGCGACCTGAAAACCGGTAACCAGATCAGACACCACCCAAAACATGAAGCCATTGATGACGAAGATGAACAAGCCTAACGTAAAAACGGTAACCGGCAAAGTCAGCAACAAGAGTATGGGACGTATTAGGGTATTGACCAGCGCAAGTACGAGAGCGGCCACTAGCGCGGTAGAGAAACTGTCTATCTTCACTGTATCCATCAGCCAAGGCAACGTAAACAAGGCAATGGTATTGATCAGCCAGATAAGTAGCAGGCGCATCTTTTTTCCGGGATATTTGCGAACATAAAATCACTGGATTTCGGCTTGCGCCAGAATCCAGTGACGTTATCTTACATATTACTTAGTAACGATACAGCTCAGGCTTGAAAGGTCCTACTTTTTTCACGCCTATGTACGCTGCTTGCTCATCCGTCAATTCCGTCAGCTGCGCATTCAACTTTTGCAATTGCAGACGCGCGACTTTCTCGTCCAGATGTTTAGGCAATACATACACGCCTATCGGATAGTCCTTGGTGCGGGTAAACAGTTCGATCTGTGCAATGGTCTGATTCGCGAACGAAGAACTCATGACATACGAAGGATGGCCAGTACCGCAACCCAGGTTAACCAGACGACCTTCAGCCAGCAAGATGATACGCTTGCCGTTCGGGAAAATCACATGATCAACTTGTGGCTTGATGTTTTCCCATGTGTATTGCTTGAGCGCTGCGACTTCGATTTCATTGTCGAAGTGGCCGATGTTACAAACAATAGCCTGGTCTTTCATCTTGGTCATGTGCTCATGCGTAATCACATGATAGTTACCAGTAGCTGTGACAAAAATATCGGCGTGTTCAACCGCATAATCCATGGTCACAACGCGATAACCTTCCATCGCTGCTTGCAATGCGCAAATCGGATCAATTTCCGTTACCCAAACTTGCGCCGACAATGCACGCAAAGCTTGTGCTGAACCCTTGCCCACATCGCCATAACCGGCAACAACAGCGACTTTACCGGCGATCATGACGTCAGTTGCACGCTTAATGCCATCGACTAAAGATTCGCGGCAGCCATACAGGTTGTCGAATTTAGATTTAGTGACGGAATCATTGACGTTGATTGCTGGGAAAGCAAGGCTGCCTTCTTTATGCATTTGATACAGACGATGCACGCCCGTGGTGGTTTCTTCAGTCACGCCTTTGATTTGTACAAGACGGGTTGAATACCAGGTCGGGTCAGTCTTGAGTTTTGCCTTGATCGAATTGAACAGGCAAATTGCTTCTTCTGAATCTGGATTGTTCAATACGCTCAGATCTTTTTCAGCCCGTGTGCCCAGATGCAGCAACATGGTGGCATCGCCGCCATCATCTAGAATCATGTTGGAATAACCGCCATCAGCCCATTCGAAAATGCGGTGGGTGTATTCCCAATACTGATCTAGATTTTCGCCCTTAAATGCAAACACAGGTGTGCCTGCTGCTGCAATCGCTGCAGCCGCGTGATCTTGGGTTGAATAGATGTTGCATGATGCCCAGCGCACTTCTGCACCCAGCGCTTCCAGAGTCTGAATAAGCACTGCGGTTTGGATGGTCATGTGCAGCGAGCCGGTGATGCGCGCGCC
>CAIVDH010000196.1 GCA_903904635.1 uncultured Burkholderiales bacterium
CATTGTGGCGCATCCCAAGATCGCTCCTTACGCATCGATCGGTGGTGAGATCTGGTTTTTACCTGAAGATAAAGCAGTTCACTTTAATTTAAATTCTGGTCGTTTCCCATCCAAAAACGAGGGAGATATGGACGTGGTTGCAAAATATTTACTTTCGCTCGGTTACACCAAAGTATATGCAACCCCCAGAGATCAGCGCTATGGATTAGTGACGCCGATTTTATACATGCTTGATCATTACTCAGATGGATCTGGAGGCAAGTTCATAAATGAATGAATTTCACAGTCTCGCCGCAATTGCTCTTGCTACTGAATTAATATGAGAATCAGACATTGCAGCACCTGCCACACTTAAGCCCACGGGTAGTGAGCCTTGAGCGTGGCATGGTAGTGTTATCGCGCAACCATCGAGCAAATTAATCAGCGAAGGATTTCTCAGCATTAGCCGGTTAATTTCAAAGTAGGTTTCGTCAGATTGTTCAAGCTCGGCAATGGCAGGTGCCACGAGTGGCACAGTAGGCATCAGCATTGCATCAAAACCCTGAAGCTCAGCTTCCATTCTAACGACCCAACTTCGCCGTTCAATTTGCAGGCGTGCATAATCTTCTGTTGAATAATTGGCGCCTAACTTCATTCTTGCAGCAACCCGTTGGTCATAGAGATGGCCTGATCGATGAAGTAAATCAGCATGCCAGGCATAAGCTTCAATAGGTGCAAATAAATTTATCTGTCGTGCTTCATGAAGCAGTTGCATCGGTAGCACAATGATTTCTGCACCTGCCAGCGACAATGCTTTTAACGCTGCATCAAATGATGCGGCGACGTGTTTGTCCATACCATCGAGCACGACTTCTTGCGGCACAACCAGACGCATACCCGAGAGCGGTAATACTGCAGCTTGAAGCGGACTATCTGCAATGATGCTGTCAACCAGCAGGCAGTCCTCTACCGAACGCGTCATGGCACAGATGGTATCGAGCGATGATGACAATGGTATCGTTCCTGAGACCGGTACTCTGCGCATGGTCGGTTTATAGCCTACCAATCCGCATAGCGCTGCCGGAATGCGAATAGACCCACCGGTATCAGAGCCGATACCAGCCACACACATACCAGCAGCCACAGATACGGCAGCGCCTGATGAGGAGCCCCCGGGTATGCGCGCCACGTTACTGTCGCAGGGATTGGCGGGCGTGCCGTAATGCGGATTGAGCCCAACGCCTGAAAAAGCAAATTCGGTCATATTGGTTTTGCCAATGATTGCAGCACCCGCCGAGCGCAGCCGCGCCACAACAGGCGCATCGCGCGTTACCTTGGCATGTTCGCGTAAAACCACTGAGCCGGCCAACGTCGTCTCGCCTGCGACATCCAACAAATCTTTTATTGAGACGGGCAGGCCAGCGATAGGTGATTGCTCAATTCCTGATGCGCGCTGGGTGTCTGCAAGTATGGCAGCGGCTAGCGCGGACTCTGGATATAGGCTGGTAAATACGGATGATGTGATTTTTGCGCGTTCAAGACAAGCAGCAACTAGCTCTTGACGATTAGTGTTGGCCAGTGCGGCAATGCCAGATAAAAGAGAGTCGGGCTTAGTCATTAGTTTTAAATTGGCGTTAACTTAACAAGCCCATAGCATAACCGAGCAAGTCAGTAAGGCCTATGCAGAGGGGGCGGGTTATAATCATGCTCATCCGATTCAACCTGCGTTACTGTGTTTTTTATTGCAGTATTCGCCTAGAAAACCATTCTTGACATGCTGATTTTGCCAGGCTGTAGCGCGCTTTCTGCCTTTCGTTCCCAACGATTATTATCACAACTGAAAGAGATTGATGCGGCCATCGTCGGCGTCTCTGCTCGCTACAGTCATTTTATTGATGCGCCTGCGCCCTTAGCTGCAGAAGATATAAAGCGGCTCGAAGCCTTGCTGATTTATGGCGATCCTTTCACCGCCAGTGCAGATGGCGAACAATTTGTCGTCATACCCCGTTTCGGCACGATCTCACCCTGGGCCAGTAAAGCCACAGACATAGCGCACAACTGTGGTATGACCTATATCCAGCGCATTGAGCGTGGTGTCACCTATTATTTGCAGGTTAAATCCGGATTGTTAGGTGGTGCAAAAACCATCGATCGTGATCATATTGTTGCGATCGCAGACCTGCTGCATGATCGCATGACAGAGATGGTGATACGCGATCCTCAAGAGGCCGCTGATCTGTTTCGCGAATTAAAGCCGCAGCCACTTGCTTCCATTAATATTGCCAGCGGCATGGAAGCGCTGACACGCGCCAATGTTGAACTTGGTCTGGCGATGTCGGAAGATGAAATCGACTATCTGTATCAGGCATTTACGCAAGCAAAACGTAATCCTACCGATGTTGAACTGATGATGTTTGCACAGGCAAACAGCGAACATTGCCGGCACAAGATTTTTAATGCCGACTGGACCATAGATGGCGAGGTGCAGGACAAATCACTCTTCGCCATGATTCGCAATACCCATCAACTCGCGCCGCGTGGCACCGTTGTGGCTTATTCGGATAATTCTTCGGTGATAGAAGGGGCGACGGTATCGCGGTTTTATCCGCGTGCTGCACAGGGCAATACCTATCAGGCCACGGACGAACTGACGCATATTCTGATGAAAGTGGAGACGCATAATCATCCCACGGCCATCTCACCATTTCCTGGCGCCTCAACTGGTGCCGGTGGTGAAATTCGCGATGAAGGTGCGACCGGTCGCGGCGCAAAACCGAAAGCCGGCCTGACTGGTTTCACGGTATCAAATCTGATGATCACGCATGCGGTTCAGACTTGGGAAAATGCTCGCGATGTCAATCTGCCTTCCAGCAAACAACCTCAACCCGGCATGGCAGGCATTACTGGTAAACCTGAACGCATTGCATCTCCTTTGCAAATCATGATTGAAGGACCGCTGGGTGGTGCGGCATTTAATAATGAATTCGGGCGGCCAAATCTTGCAGGTTATTTCAGAACTTACGAGCAGAATGTTTCGGGTCAGGTTTATGGTTATCACAAGCCGATCATGATCGCTGGTGGCATAGGTAGCATTTCAGCATTGCACACCAAGAAAAATGATCTGCCGGTTGGCAGCTTGTTGATACAGCTGGGTGGTCCGGGTATGCGCATTGGCATGGGTGGCAGTGCGGCTTCATCCATGACGACCGGTTCGAATACAGCAGATCTGGATTTTGATTCTGTACAGCGTGGCAATCCCGAGATGGAGCGTCGCGCACAAGAAGTAATTAACAGCTGCTGGTCTATGGGCAGCGATAATCTTATTCTTTCCATACACGATGTCGGCGCGGGTGGTTTGTCCAATGCCTTCCCAGAAATCACTAATGATGCCGGCCGTGGTGCGGTATTTAATTTACGTAAGGTGCCGCTGGAAGAAAGTGGCATGGCACCCAAAGAAATCTGGAGCAATGAGTCACAAGAGCGTTATGTGCTGGGCATAGCGCCGTCTAGTCTGCCTTTGTTTCAGGCTATGTGTGAACGCGAGCGTTGTCCGTTTGCAGTGGTGGGTATCGCTACCGAAGAACGCCAGTTGCGTGTGATCGACCCGGATCATGATAACTATCCGGTGGATATGCCTATGGATGTGTTGCTGGGCAAACCACCTAAAATGCATCGCGATGTCAAACATAGTCATCAAGAATTTGCGCCACTCGACCTGACCGGTATCGAGCTTGATGATGCAGCAGGGCGGGTATTGCGTCTGCCTACTGTGGCGGATAAATCTTTCCTCATTACGATCGGCGACCGCAGCGTAGGTGCGCACACAGTACGTGATCAAATGGTCGGTCCATGGCAAGTGCCAGTGGCTGATTGTGCCGTGACTACGATGAGCCATGTGGGCTATCTGGGTGAGGCGATGGCCATGGGCGAGAGAACACCATTGGCTGTGATTAATGCGCCGGCTTCAGGACGTATGGCAGTCGGTGAAGCCATTACCAATATCGCAGCAGCGCCGATTGCTGCGATAGGCGATATCAAACTTTCGGCCAACTGGATGGCTGCGTGCGGCCAGCCGGGGCAAGATGCCGCGTTGTTTGATACGGTTAAAGCGGTTGGTATGGAATTGTGCCCAGCGTTAGGCATCAGCATCCCGGTGGGCAAAGATTCGCTTTCCATGCGCACCACCTGGCAGGACGGTGATGGTGCCAAATCTGTTATGTCACCAGTTTCGTTGATTGTGTCTTCTTTTGCGCCTGTTACCGATGTGCGTTTGTGCCTCACGCCGCAGCTGCGCACCGACAAGGGTGAGACCGCATTAATAGTCATTGATCTGGGACGAGGCAAAAATCGTCTGGGCGCTTCTGCTTTTGCGCAGGTGATGCAGCAGTTAGGTAATGAAGTGCCGGATGTCGATAGTCCGGAAGATCTGAAACAGTTTTTTGCTGCCATACAGCGGCTCATGCTCGAGAAAAAAATACTCGCTTATCACGACAGATCAGATGGCGGTTTGTTTGCCACTTTGTGCGAAATGGCATTTGCAGGTCATTGCGGCATATCAGTTAATCTCGATATGCTGACGATGGAAAGCGAACATGCAAACGACTGGGGTGATTCAAAAAATTGGGCGACGCAGGTTAGTGAACGACGTAATGATCTGACATTGCGTGCGTTGTTCAGTGAAGAATTAGGTGCGGTCATTCAGGTGCGCGCCGAGCAAAAATCTGATGTGATGAATTTACTGCGCGAGCATAATCTGGGCGCATGTAGCCACATCATCGGCAAAATTAATGATCGTGATGTGATTGAATTTACGCGCGATGCCAAGCTTATTTATACGCAGCCGCGCAGCACTTTGCGGCGAGCATGGAGTGAGACTAGCTGGCGCATTGCCCGCTTGCGCGACAATCCGGCTTGTGCGGATGCGGAATATGATCGCTTACTGGATCAATCCGATCCAGGCATGCAGCCCAAACTTAGTTTTGATCCTACGCAAAATGTCGCGGCAACCTACATTGCCACCGGTGTGCGCCCTCGGATAGCGATTTTGCGTGAGCAGGGTGTTAACTCGCATGTTGAGACCGCGTATGTGATGCATCAAGCGGGGTTTGAGGCCGTTGATGTGCACATGAGCGACCTTATTGCCGGGCGTGTGCAACTCGATGATTTCAAAGGTGCGATTGCGGTTGGCGGCTTCTCTTATGGCGATGTACTCGGTGCAGGTGAAGGCTGGGCCAAATCGATTTTATTCAACGATAGTTTGTCAGATCAGTTTGCCGAATTTTTTCAGCGCACAGATACCTTTGCGCTGGGCATATGTAACGGTTGTCAGATGATGAGTAATCTGAAATCAATTATTCCTGGTGCGCAGGCCTGGCCGAAATTTACGCGTAATAAATCCGAGCAATTCGAAGCACGCTTAGCGATGGTTGAAGTTGCGGACTCACCATCGATTTTCTTTAATGGCATGGTTGGCACGCAAACACCGATTGCTGTGGCACACGGTGAAGGGTATGCAAATTTCTCGTTGACTGGCACGCAGCAAGAGGCATTGGTTGCATTACGCTTTGTCGACAATAACGGTGGCGCAACGGAAGCTTATCCGTTTAATCCGAATGGCTCACCATTAGGCATTACCGCAGTAACGACGCTTGATGGCCGTTTTACCGTGATGATGCCGCATGCTGAGCGAGTGTTCAGGACGGTTACACATTCTTGGCATCCTGACGATTGGGCAGAAGATGCGCCCTGGATGCGTATGTTTCGCAATGCGCGAAAGTGGGTGGACTAAGTTTTTTGCGTCAGCAGCAATACTCGACTGTAGATGAAAGTAAAAAAGCGCTCAGTTGAGCGCTTTTTTGTTGGTGCTTACTGCAACTAATTTAGCTTATTGAATTAAATTACTGAATTAGCTTACTGAATTTTTGCTTTCTTCTTCAGATCTTGTTGAAAAGCCTGCAGTTTTTTCTGTTGCAGCGATTCGGCTATTTGCGGTTTGACTTCATCAAAAGACGGTACTTGCGCATCGCGAGTATCTTCAAGCTTGATTACATGAAAACCGAATTGCGTTTTGATAGGCGTTTCTGTGATCTCGCCTTTTTTCAAGGTGATCATCGCATCTGAAAATGGTTTTACAAATGCATTTGGAGGCGCCCAACCCAAATCACCA
>CAIVDH010000197.1 GCA_903904635.1 uncultured Burkholderiales bacterium
CCGACCAGAAACAGCATCTTGATATCCGGGCGACGCTCCAGCAGGCGCTTGACCACGCGATCGAGTTCAGCATGGGCATCGGCCAAACCGGCCAGATCACGCTCATCAATAATGGCGGTAGCAAAACGCGGCTCGGCAAAAATCATTACGCCAGCGGCTGACTGTATTAAGTGTGCGCAGGTACGCGAGCCAACAACTAGAAAGAAAGCATCCTGAATTTTGCGATGCAACCAGATGATGCCGGTCAGGCCACAAAACACTTCGCGCTGACCGCGCTCGCGCAATACAGGGGCGTCTGTGCAACCTCCGGTGGGCTTGATAGGAATAACCGCGTTCATGCTGCTACTCCGTGATGTTTGTTCGCTTGCACATTATTTTGCAAAGCAGTTTGTGATTGCAGTCTGGCCGCGCGTAGTTTGAGCAAAAACTGCACCGCATTAATGATGTAGGCCGCATAACCGGCCAGCGCCAGCAGCATTTGTTCTTTAACAGGCAAGCTGCCATTTATTAGCGCCAGCAAATAAGCAGTGTGCAGTGCTAACACCAGCATACTGAATACGTCTTCCCAGAAAAAACTCGGTGCAAACAAATAACGCCCGAACACGACTTTTTCCCAGATGCAGCCGGTAATCATGATGGTGTAGAGCAGGAAAGTCTTAATCACGATGGAGATGGTGGCGGCCGATTCGCCCAAACCCGTCTGCAAATAACGCAGCACCAGCACCACACTTACCAAAAAGACAAAGAATTGCAGCGGCGCGAGCAGCCCTTGCACTAAGGTCCAGCGCGTGGCATCGCGCCGTACACGCTCATCAGCGGTGTACAGCGGTCTTGCTTGCCGAATCTCTTTTGCCTCTGAAACCATAGTGAAACTCTCCACCGGGACATACCGGATGTTTGCACTGTAGGTCGGCGGCACAGATATGTCAACTAAATGTTACGTCAACCTAAATTGACATAAAATTCCGGCTCTGGCTTTTTTGTCATTTTCCTTTGACACAATTAATTTCTTGGCGTAAAAAGTTTGTTGGAAATAGTCAATTACAAAAAAAAACTAACCGCGGCACCATGCCGAGCCGCGGACAATAACAGGATCCACACCAGCGCCCGGCTGATAGCCGGACACTCTCTGTGAAGTCCTTGTTCCAGGAGACAAGAATGGATAAAGCCCCAAAAGGTCGTGGAGACGCGAGCCCGGAGGCCAGCAGTCAGGGCTCGCTATCAGAAAGTAGTAGCCAGAACCGACTCATGCCTTTGGTTGAAGCGGAGATTATTCCGCGCCTGATGATGGCGCACCGGAATCGGGAAGCCGACCAAGGCGCCGAACCGAAAATGCTGCCGGCAGATGAGGTCGTGGCCTTTGCCGAGGCGATTTTGCATAAAGAATCTGCCATTGCCAGCGAACAGATTACCAAGTTGCGCTCGCATGGTCTGGCACTTGAATCTGTTTATCTTTACTTACTAGCGCCCGCTGCGCGCTATCTGGGTGAGTTGTGGGAAGCCGATCTGTGCAGCTTTTCTCAGGTTACGCTCGGTCTGTGGCGCATACAGCAAATCATGTACGACCTGAGCCCCGCATTCCATGCCAGCCGCAAACCAGGCAGCGCAACGGTCAGGCAGCGCAGGATCTTGATCTCAACTTTGCCAGGGTCACAACATACTTTTGGTTTATCCATGCTGTCGGAATTTTTTCGCGGTGAAGGCTGGAGCGTGCTTGCCATACCTTCGCCAGACAAACGCGAATTGATGGACTCGCTGGGCAACAATTGGTTTGACATACTCGCACTCTCAGTCAGCGTGGATCGTGAAATCGATGGCGTTCAACCGATTATCGAAACTGCCCGCAAACGCTCCTGCAACCCTGGGTTGAGCGTGATGGTCGGCGGCGCATTATTTTTGCGTGAACCTGAGCTGGCAGAAAAACTGGGCGCAGATGGTATGTCAGAAGATGCGCCGGGCGCACTGGCACTGGCTGCGCAATTGCTCAAACGACAACAAGAAGTCAGATTTAATTGACACTTTCATTTGACAATTAAGGTTGATTAACTCAGCAATTGCGGTGACAATCAAAGGAATAGCTTTTATTTATCGTTTGCGCCACAAGCGCCGCGATCCTAATCACCGAATTGTCACCCGTATCCGGGAACTGCCTCTTGACCCAATTTGAAACTCCCAAGCAATCACTCTCTGGCCTGAGCATAGAGACCAACGCAGCCTTACTGGCTGCAGCGGCTGACGTGGTGCTCGTCATAGACGGTGACGGCGTCATACAAGATGTGGCTGCCAATGCAGCAGAGTTGCCTGTTACTGGCGGCGAAAGAAGCTGGATAGGTAAAGCCTGGGCGGATATCGTTGCAGCAGATAGCAAATCAAAAATCAGTCGTTTGCTCAAAGAGGGCGACATTGATAGCAAACCCGTCTGGCGCCAGATTAATATCCCCGCATTACGTGGCACTGATTTGCCGCTTTCTTTTTGTACGGTGCCCGTAGGCCCCAAGGGTCGCATGATCGCCTTCGGTCGCGATATGCGCGCGCAATCTGAATTGCAGCAGCAATTAATCGATGCGCAGCAAGCGATGGAACGCGATTATCTGCGTCTGCGCCATATGGAATCGCGCTATCGCATTCTGTTTGATCTGACTTCCGAAGGTGTACTGGTTGTCGATGCAAAAAATCTGAAGATCATCGAAGCCAATCCGGCTGCTGCAGTCGCATTTGGTGAATCCGTGCGTCGCCTGATGGGTCGCAACTTGCTCGACTGCGTCGATGGCGCGTCCCGCACCGACCTGACCAAGTTACTTGATGCCGTTAAGGCCAGCGGCAAGCCTGATGAGACTGATGCGAAAGTCAGTAGCGGCCGCAGCAAGCTCACTTTGTCTGCATCGATGATGCATGAAGAAGGCGGTGAATTATTTCTTTTACGCGTAGCCAGCAGTCAGCAACCACAAACTGCCAGCGGCAGCGCCATTCAAGCGGCACTCGTATTAAGAGTGCTGGAGCAGGCGCCGGATGCGTTTGTTGTAACCGATAATAGCGGTGAAGTTCTTGCTGCCAATCGCGCGTTCATCGATATGGCGCAGTTAAGCCGGCCTGAACAGGCATTGGGCGAATCGCTCGATCGCTGGCTGGGTCGCGCCGGCGTCGACATGAATGTCTTACTGGCCAATTTGCGCCAGCGTGGCTCGGTAAGATTGTTTGCCACCACCTTCCGCAATGAAAATGGCGCTGCCATACCGGTCGAAATTTCAGCTGTGTCCGTGCCCCAGGGCGACCAGACCGGACTGGGCTTCACCATTCGCGATGTAGGCCGCAGACTGGGAAGCGACACACTCACCCGTCATGAAATGCCGCGCTCGGTTGAACAACTTACTGAGCTGGTTGGTCGTGTACCTTTGCGTGAGATTGTCGGCGAAACCACCGAACTGATCGAAAAACTCTGCATCGACGCGGCTCTGCAGCTCACACAAGACAATCGTGCAACGGCCTCAGAAATACTTGGTCTGTCTCGGCAAAGCCTGTATGTGAAGCTGCGCCAGTACGGACTAGGCAATCTGGGCGGCGAAGACCGCTAGTTATTGTCCCCTGCCGGTGTTAGCCGGCAGATCCTCCCCATTTATCTCGCCAAAAGTGTCAATTTTAATTGACGCTTCAATGTGTCACGTGCACAATCGGCAGCATGGCACGTCCTACTTTCTCCGCTGTTACTGAATTATTAAAGCCCATCACTTGGTTTCCGCCCATGTGGGCATTTGCCTGTGGCGTGGTCGCATCAGGCATCGCGCCCTCGGGACAATGGCTAATCATTATTACTGGCATCGTGCTGGCTGGCCCGTTGGTCTGCGCAAGCAGTCAGGCAGTCAACGACTGGTTTGATCGTGAAGTTGATGCCATCAACGAGCCACATCGCCCGATACCCTCGGGTCGCATGCCGGGTCGCTGGGGTTTGTATATCGCCATTATGTGGACCGCACTTTCACTGGCAGTCGCGACCGTACTAGGGCCGTGGGGCTTTGCGGCAGCAACAGCCGGTTTGCTTTTGGCATGGGCTTACAGCGCGCCGCCTTTGCGCCTGAAAAAAAATGGCTGGTGGGGCAATGCAGCCTGCGGACTTTCATATGAAGGTCTGGCATGGGCTACGGGCGCAGCCGTCATGGCCGGTGGCGCGATGCCACATACACCGTCATTACTGCTGGCTCTGCTCTATAGCATTGCCGCACACGGCATCATGACACTCAATGATTTCAAATCTGTAGCCGGCGACAGGCAGATGGGTATTGCCTCGCTGCCTGTGCAGTTGGGCGTGGACCGCGCCGCGCGCACGGCCTGCTGGGTAATGGGCGTGCCACAGGTAGCGGTGATCATCGCGTTAATTATTTGGGGGCAGCCTTGGCATGCGGTGGCGATTGTCGCGCTGTTGGCAGCACAAATTAAGCTGATGAAAAATTTCATCGCCGCGCCAGTTGAACGTGCGCTGATGTTTTCCGGATTTGGTGTGCCGCTACTGGTAGCCGGCATGATGGTCTCTGCTTTTGCATTGCGAGCGAGCGGTCTATGACACCATCTTCGACAAATTTACCGCGCGTTTTTGGCTGGACAGACATCGTCCGACTAGGACTGGTGCAAGCCTGTCTGGGCTCCATCGTGGTGCTGATGACTTCTACCTTAAACCGCATCATGGTCGTTGAGCTGGCACTGCCTGCGCTGCTGCCGGGTGCCTTGGTCGCGCTGCATTATCTGGTGCAGGTGTCGCGCCCGCGCATGGGTCATGGCTCGGATCAGGGCTCGCGCCGCACGCCCTGGATCATGGGCGGTATGGCCACGCTAGCAGCAGGCGCATTATGCGCAACACTCTCGACATGGCAGCTTGCTGACTCCGCTTTTTACGGCGTACTGATGGCAGGCTTAGGCTTTGTGCTGATCGGTCTGGGCGTGGGTGCGGCCGGCACGTCTTTATTGGTGATGCTGGCCATGCGCGTAAAACAAGAACGTCGCGCAGCCGCGGCTACCATCGTCTGGCTGATGATGATCGTCGGCTTTGCCGTCACTGCAGGGACCGCTGGCAAATTGCTCGATCCCTATACACCGATGCGTTTGTTAATGGTGACGGGCGCTGTCTGCGTGATGGCATTAATCATTACTGCGCTGGCACTGTTCAGGCTGGAAGGCCATATCGTGGCCAACCCGACTGCGCCTTCACATGCAGTGCGTTTTCATACGGCGCTCTCTGAAGTCTGGCAGGAAGGAGCGGCACGTCAGTTCACGATTTTTATTTTTATATCGATGCTGGCCTATAGCGCACAAGATCTGATACTCGAACCTTTCGCCGGCACAGTGTTTGGCTTTACACCGGGCGAATCTACCAGCCTCTCTGGTGTGCAGCATAGCGGCGTATTGCTGGGCATGATCATGGTGGCCTTGGTCGGCAGTCGGTTTGCAAATTCACGGCTGGGTTCATTACGCACCTGGTGCGTCGGTGGTTGCCTGATGTCGGCTTTGGCATTGGCTGGCCTTGCAGTTGCAGGCCATGTCGGACCGCCTTGGCCATTGAAAGCCAATGTGTTTTTAATGGGTGCGGCTAACGGTGCATTTTCGATTGCCGCGATTGGTCAGATGATGCGACTGGCAACCGAAGGACGTGCATCACGCGAAGGTGTGCGCATGGGCTTGTGGGGCGCGGCACAGGCAATTGCATTTGGATTTGGCGGTTTAATCGGCACCGCAGCCAGTGATCTGGCGCACTGGCTGATTGCTTCTTCTGGTGTGGCATATGGCAGCGTGTTTGCTGCAGAGGCGTTGCTGTTTGTGGCATCGGCTTTACTCGCTACACGTATCAACATGACTGAACATCGCACAAGCGAAGAGCCTGCAGGTGTGGCTCAAGCTTCTTTTTCGTAGTCCATACCACCAGCACCTTTGATTGGGGATGCAATGCAAAATATCGAACAATTTGATGTTGTGATAGTCGGCGGTGGCCCAGCGGGCGCAACGGCAGCACATGATCTGGCAAGGCGTGGCCGTAACGTGTTGTTACTGGATCGTGCAGGACGCATCAAGCCCTGCGGCGGTGCGATACCACCTCGCGCGA
>CAIVDH010000198.1 GCA_903904635.1 uncultured Burkholderiales bacterium
TGGCACGCTTCAATGAACCCCACAAACGCTCCCTCGGCGCATCGTCCCACCCATACTTGTGATCACGCAGTTTCACCCCGGCCGGCTCCAGTCGGTACAATAGCGGCTTCTTTCTTCTTCCTGCAGGGCGTTTAGCAACAGCCCTTACTACTCATGGCAGTTATTTCTTTAAGCGATGCACAGCTCGCATTTGGTCACGTTGCATTGCTCGATCATGCGGATTTTTCTCTCGAGTCGAATGAACGCATCGGTTTGATCGGTCGTAACGGTACTGGTAAATCGTCCTTGTTCAAGGTGATTTCAGGTCTAACCAAGCTCGATGATGGTTTACTTACGATGCAGCAGGGGCTGCGCGTTGCCTATGTAGAGCAGGAGCCCGAATTTGATCTGGAGATTTCTGTTTACGATACGGTGGGCAACGGTATGCTGGAGGCAAAAACGCTGCTCGCAGAATATGACCAGCTGACCGCCCAGTTTGGTAATGGCGACGATGATGCGCTAATGGAGCGTATGCAAATCATACAGACACAGCTTGATGTGCTGGATGGCTGGAACCTGAACAATCGCGTAGAGACCACGCTGCAAAGATTAAATCTTGACGCCGGTAGTATTCTTAAAACGCTTTCAGGTGGTATGAAAAAACGCGTTGCCTTAGCGCGCGCGCTAGTCTTTGCGCCTGATGTATTGGTACTTGATGAGCCTACCAATCATCTTGATTTTTCTTCGATCAGCTGGCTCGAAAGTCTGCTGCGTGATTTCAAAGGCAGCGTACTGTTTATTACCCATGATCGTAGTTTTCTCGATAATGTCGCAACACGCATCATCGAGTTGGATCGTGGCCGACTGCTTTCTTATCCGGGTAATTTTAGTGCTTACCAGGTCCGCAAAGCGGAGCAACTTGAAATAGAAGAAATCGAAAACGCTAAATTCGACAAGGTGTTGGCGCAAGAAGAAGTCTGGATACGCAAAGGTGTGGAAGCTCGCCGTACGCGTAATGAAGGCCGGGTCAGGCGATTGGAAGCATTGCGTGGTGAGCGCAGCAGCAGACGCGATCAGCAGGGACAAGTCAAGATGGAGCTGAGTGCGGGAGAGCGTTCAGGTAAGTTGGTAGCCGAACTGCTCGACGTTAGCAAGGCCTATGGCAGCAAGCAAATTGTTGATAAATTTAGCGCCACCATCATGCGTGGTGACAAAGTCGGTTTGATTGGTGTCAATGGTGCCGGCAAGACGACCTTGCTCAGATTGATACTGGGTGAAGAGCAGCCAGATTCCGGTACGGTTCGTCAGGGTAGCAAGCTGCAAGTGGCTTACTTCGATCAGATGCGGGCGCAGTTAAATGAAGAAGCCAGTCTGGCTGACACGATTGCGCCGGGTAGTGACTGGGTTGAAATTAATGGTCAGCGCAGGCATGTGATGACTTATCTTAGTGACTTTCTGTTTGCGCCAGAACGCGCACGCTCGCCTGTGAAATCCTTGTCTGGCGGTGAACGTAATCGTTTGTTGTTGGCACGTCTTTTTGCCAAGCCCGCCAATGTGCTGGTGTTGGATGAGCCGACTAATGATCTGGATATTGATACGCTGGAGCTGTTGGAGCAATTGCTGGAAGAATATAACGGCACTGTATTTTTGGTGAGCCATGATCGTACCTTTCTCGATAACGTTGTCACGCAAGTGATTGTGGCCGAAGGTAGTGGATTTTGGCGTGAATACATAGGCGGCTATGCGGATTGGGAGCGGGTGCGTCAGGTAGTGCAGCCACAGGTGAAAGAGAAGGACAAGCAAGACTATAAGTCTGCTGCTTCCAATTCTTCTACTTCGTCAACTGCTGTGCCTAAACAAAAAAAACTGAGCTTCAAGGAGCAGCGGGATCTGGAGCAATTACCTAAACTGATTGCCGAGCTTGAAGCTGAACAGGCGACAATTACTACGCAGCTTTCTGATCCTGAGTTGTATCGCAAAGAGCCGGACGCCATGAAAAAACTCAATCAACGTTTCGCTGAGATTGATGCGCTGCTTTTGGATAGTTTGGAAAAATGGGAAGCAATTGAGGCCAGAACTAAAGTCTGATGTTGGTTTGCTTAGAACCTATCTCGCTAGGTCGGGGTCCATGCGTTGCCAACGCGGCCAGATGCCTGGCGAGATAGGTTCTTAATGTAGTTTGCGGCTTGCTGATCGCAGGTCTGGCAATAAACTTCTGAGCATTTCTGCGTCAGATGCGAGCGGGCATTCTTCAAGATAGGCCTCTAGGTCTTGTAGCGCTGCTTGTGGCGCATCCAGATTTGCATAAGCCAGTCCTCTGTCCCGACGTTCTGTGATTTCATCCGGAAGCAGCATCACCAGGCGCTGCTGCACATTGAGAAATTGCTGCCAGTACTGTGGTTCGGAAAAAAGTGTTTTTAAATTACGCAGCATACGGACAAGAATTGTGCGCGGATGTGCTTCTGTTAAAAAGCTGGCCACGGATAGATTGTGCAATTCATTTTGCTCCGCAAAATAAGGCTCCAACCTCTCTTCGAGTTTTTCGCGTGACAAGCTCGCACCATTGCATGGGTCAATAATAATATCGCCGCTTTGCACCGTGATTTTCATTAGAAAATGTCCCGGAAACGAGATACCTTTTACGTCCAGACCGATTTGCTGCGCCAGTTCCATATAAATCACGGCCAGAGAAATTGGTATTCCTTTACGAGTCGATAGTACTTTGTTCAGATAGCTATTATCGGGGGCGTAATAATTATTCACATTACCTGCAAACCCCAGATCCTGATAAAAAAAAGTATTGAGCATGCGCAGCTTGGGAATTTTTGCGATGTCTTTGGGCATGCGCTGCTTGAGCGTCAGTGCAAATTTATCTATGGTGAGCATGCAGGCAGTCATATCTAACTTCGGCTCTGCATCTTGCGCGATACTCAAGGCCGCTTCGAACATTGGAATGGCATCATCTTGTTGTATGAGTGATGCAAAATAATCCAGAGGTGTGATCATAGAATATTTAATTAACTAAATTTAATCTGAGAGTCGCTTGAAATCACGAAACCTAAATCCCATTAGCAATAATGCGCCAAAATAGCTAATTGCACAGGCAAGAATGACCATGAGCAGCGCACCAATTCGCAGGAAGGGTTCAGTTTTTAATGCAATCCAATCAAATTGCGCCGCGATCCACATCCCTACGCCAGCCAGTAAAAATAAAGCACCACCAAGTCGAATCAGAAACAAACTCCATCCTGGCTCTGGCGTATAAAGCCCGCGTTTTTTAAGTAAATGAAATAAAAATGCCGCGTTGATGGAGGCTGCCAGCCCAATTGACAATGCCAAGCCTGCATGCGCGATCCATGGGACAAAGACGATGTTCATTAATTGCGTGGCAATCATTACACCTATCCCAATTTTTACAGGGGTGCGAATATCTTGTTTGGCATAAAAGCCGGGCGCCAGTATCTTCACCAGTATCAGTCCCATTAATCCCACGCCATAGGCGATGAGTGCTTGCGCTGTCATATCAACTGAGTGCGCATCAAATTTACCGTAATGAAATAGCGTGGTGGTGATCGGTACGGACAACACCATCAACGCTATCGATGCGGGCATCGCAAGCAGGAATGTCAACCGCATTCCCCAATCCAGCAAAGATGAATATTCTTGCTGATCACCGCATGCATGAGCTTTGGACAGGCTAGGCAGCAAAATAGTGCCAAGAGCGACACCAAGTAATCCGGTAGGCAGTTCCATCAATCTGTCTGCATACGATAGCCATGACACGCTGCCATCAGCAAGATGGGAAGCAATGTTGGTATTGATGATCAAACTAATCTGCGCGACCGAAACTGCAAAAGTCGCAGGCAGCATTTGCTTGAGTACGCGTTTAACACCGGGGTCACGCAGCGCAGAAAATGGGTTGAGTCCCAGGCGTGGCAACATACCAATTTTGCGCAACGCAGGAATCTGAAAGGCTAGCTGTAAAACTCCGCCTATGAATACAGCAATAGCTAGCGCATAAACAGGCTCTGAAAGATGCGGTGCGAGAAATAATGAAGCGGCAATAAAGCTCAGGTTTAAAAGCACGGGCGTGAAAGCCGGCACACGAAATTCACGCCATGTATTAAGTATGCCTCCGGCTAGCGCGACTAAAGACATGAACAAAATATAAGGAAACATAATTCTGGTCATGACCACAGCCAGACTGTACGCCTGGGTGTCTCCGGCATAGCCACTGGCAAATAGCAAAACAACAGCAGGCGCTGCAATTATGCCAACTAGCGTTGTAGCCAGTAATACCCAGGCCAGAACGGTAGCGACATGGTTGGTAAGGTCGCGTGTTTTTTCTTCGCCTTGCTGGTTTTTATATTCTGCAAGTATGGGTACAAAAGCCTGCGAAAAGGCACCTTCAGCAAATAGCCGACGCAGCAGATTGGGGATGCGAAAAGCGATGAAAAAAGCATCGGTATAGACTGACGCGCCAAAGGTACGGGCGATAAGAAACTCGCGTATCAATCCTGTGATGCGGGAGAGCAGTGTCATGCCGGAGACGGTGGCCAGCGTTTTATGCAAGTTCATGGCGATGGATTATATCTGGTCGGTGCGGCGTGATTTATAGCAGTGTTTTCAATTTCACAATAAGCCGCCTGTTGCTTCTCTTCGTTTCTTTAAGTTTTTAGTGGTTTATTGGGGTTTCTTGCGTCAGCTTATTGAGAGGCTAAATACTTCACGGATCGGCAATCTGGTTTTGGGGTTTGCTGATGCGAATAAAACCGGCTATAATCGCCGTTTTTCCAAATTCAGTCCGCAGGACGTTTCCTGTCAGGGCACAACACCATCAGGATAAGTCATGGCAAACACAGCACAAGCGCGCAAGCGCGCTCGTCAGGCAGTCAAGCTAAACGCGCACAATTCCAGCCAGCGTTCCACACTGCGCACTGCGATCAAAGCGGTTCGTAAGGCAATTGAAGCAGGCGATAAAGCTGCTGCTGCTTTAGTTTTCCAATCATCGATTTCGATTATTGATCGAATCTCTGACAAGAAAATTATCCATAAAAATAAAGCAGCCCGTCATAAGAGCCGTTTATCCGCTGCTTTGAAAGCGCTGGCTTAAGCTTTAAGACCGCCCGGTTCGGTTTTCCTGAACCTGCGCAGTGAAGAAATCTGACCCTCCTGACGAAAGTCAGGAGGGTTTTATTATTTAGGCAAACCAGAGACAATGCTGCCCGGCTTGATGCTCTTGCCTTTAAACCATCCCTGATTCATCTCCAGAGCAAACCGCGCAGGTTTTTTTGCGCAATGCGCGTCCAGTGTTTCAGGTCGCATGTCTTCAATGTTAATGATACTGCCGCCTTCATCTATGAAGGCCACCGAAAGTGGCAGTAGCGTATTTTTCATCCACATGCAGACTTGATCTGTGCGATTGAATCTGAAAATCATTCCTTCGTTTGGCCCCATTTTTTTACGAAACATGAGCCCTTGTGCGCGTTCATGGTCTTCAATAGCGGCTTCTGCTTGTATGAGATGTATGCCTATATTCAGCGTTAATTCTGGTAAGCGTGATTGGTCATTTGCAATTGACGGAAAGGTCAGGAAAACGATTGCAAGAGAATAGATTAGTTTTAACATGCTTATTTTAAGGGGCAAGATTGGTAAGTAATGGTGATGAAAGATTGAAAATCAAAGATTCTGGCTTTAGTTTATCCGGGGATTAAACATCGGCCTGCCATTCTTCAGGATCCAGCTCACGCCACTCACCCGGCAAAAGTGGATGAGACAACAGCGAAAATGGCCCTATAGCGTATCTGATCAACCGTAGCGTTGGTAAGCCTACGGCTGCAGTCATACGCCTTACCTGCCTGTTTTTCCCTTCGGTCAGAGTTATGGCCAGCCAGCTGGTTGGTGTCTGCAGTCTTGTTCTGATCGGCGGGTTGCGATCCCATAACCAGTTTGGCATTTCAATTTGGTTGGCTTTGCAGCTGCGGGTGGTGAAGTCGCCTAAATTTAGCGGCTCACGTAATTGCATTAACTTTTTTGCTTCTACTTTGCCCTCAACCTGCACCAAATATATTTTTTCTTTTTTATTGCCAGGATGGCTGATTGCATGCTGTAGTCGTCCATCATCCGTAAGAAGCATGAGCCCTTCGCTGTCGGTGTCCAGTCTGCCAGCAGGGTAGATATCAGGCAAGCTCAGGTAATCCGCCAAAGACTGATGCTGGGCGTGGCTGGTGAACTGGCTCATCACACCGTAAGGTTTATTAAAAAGTATGAGTGGCATGAAGTGAGTGGGCTGTAGGGCAGTGAGATGGTGATACAGTTGCTGATTGTGTATTCAACATGCTAACGATATTGATCGGTATTGTAAGTCCGAGAGTACTTCCAATTTGGAAATTTTATGGATTTTGGCAGCCTTGCGCTGGTTCCGTATAAAATTCTCGTGCATAATGTGAAAAATACTCTTATGTCTTATAGAAGACTAAAGGCCTTTATCAAAATGATGCTGGGCGCACTGCACTGCATGTTCTTGCCAGCCTCATTTTGATAGAGACTCTAAATTCGTTTAAAAAAGCAAAAATAATCAGACGCTTCAATAACGTTTTTACTCTTAGACGTGGTTTGCCGTTCACGAGACGTAAACTACAATTTCAGCTGGCTGCAATCTCCGGAGATAACGATGTACCAACATATTAAAGTACCCGCCGAAGGCAAGAAAATCTCAGTCAATGCAGATTTCTCGCTCAATGTCCCTGATAACCCAATTCTGCCGTTCATAGAAGGCGATGGCACTGGTGTGGACATTAGTCCGGTCATGATCAAGGTAATTGATGCGGCAGTTGCCAAGGCATATGCTGGTAAACGCAAAATCAGCTGGATGGAAATTTATGCTGGTGAAAAATCAACCAAAGTTTATGGTCCTGATGTCTGGCTGCCAGAAGAGACACTAAAAGTCCTTAAAGATTATGTTGTGTCGATCAAAGGTCCGCTGACCACACCAGTGGGTGGCGGTATTCGTTCATTAAATGTGGCGTTAAGGCAGGAACTCGACCTCTACGTGTGTTTGCGTCCCGTGCGTTATTTCAAGGGCGTACCGTCGCCTTTGCGTGAGCCTGAAAAAACCGACATGGTTATTTTCCGTGAAAATTCTGAAGATATTTACGCTGGTATCGAGTGGCAGGAAGGTACAGATGGCGCTAAAAAAATCATCGATTTCCTGATTAATGAAATGGGCGTCAAAAAAATCCGTTTCCCTCAGACTTCTGGCATTGGTATCAAGCCGGTATCCCGTGAAGGTACCGAGCGTCTGGTGCGCAAGGCCATGCAATACGCTATTGATAATGACAAGCCTTCAGTCACTAACGTTCACAAAGGTAACATCATGAAGTACACCGAAGGTGGCTTCCGTGATTGGGGTTATGCCCTGGCTCAGAAAGAATTCGGCGCCCAGTTAATTGATGGCGGGCCTTGGTGCGCATTCAAAAATCCTAAAACAGGTAAAGAGATTATCGTTAAAGATATGATCGCGGATGCGTTTTTGCAGCAGATCTTGCTGCGTCCGAATGAATACAGCGTGATAGCCACATTGAACCTGAATGGTGACTATATTTCTGACGCGCTGGCTGCCCAAGTCGGTGGCATCGGTATTGCACCGGGTGCAAATCTTTCCGATACGGTTGCCATGTTTGAAGCAACCCACGGTACGGCACCAAAATATGCAGGCAAAGATTACGTTAATCCTGGTTCGCTGATTTTGTCGGCAGAAATGATGCTGCGCCATATGGGCTGGTTTGAAGCTGCGGATCTGATTATCAGTTCCATGGAAAAATCTATCACTTCCAAGCATGTGACTTATGACTTTGCCAGGCTGATGAAAGACTCTACTCAGGTCTCTTGCTCAGGATTTGGTGACGTAATGATTCAGCATATGTAATTACGTTAAATCGTAGTAAAAAGAAAAGCCGGAGATTAATTCATTTCCGGCTTTTTCTTTTCAAATACCAAAATAGTATTAACTCAAAATCGTAAATGCAAAATGATTTATGAACTTTTGCCAGATAAATTTAGTCTTATTATTTGACTTTGGTGAGCACGTCGTGGTGGGGGAATTAAAAAACCCCCGATTTTGGCGGGGGTTTCGAAGTCGGGCCTAATGGGTAATCAGGCGTTGTTGATGTTGGAAGCTTGCTTGCCTTTGGGGCCTTGCGTTACTTCGAAAGCTACTTTTTGCCCTTCTTTGAGGGTTTTAAAGCCATTCATTTGAATTGCGGAAAA
>CAIVDH010000199.1 GCA_903904635.1 uncultured Burkholderiales bacterium
AAAGAAAAAATAAAAATTATCCTGATCACAGAATCGCCGAGTCTGGATACGGCACTAGATGCATTCAGGCGCGGTGCAACTGATTATCTGACCAAGCCGATTAATGCGGTGCATATTCAATCTTTGCTGCATCGTCTGTCATCGCAAAAATGTAAAAAGACAGAAAACAAAATTGCTGAAACTGAATTCAATAATGAAAAAAAATTAAAAGGATTGCTGGGAGAGTCTGCCGTGATGAAAACACTTTTTCATCAAATTGAACGTGTTGCACCAACGGAGGCATCCGTATTATTAATGGGAGAGAGTGGTACAGGTAAAGAGCTGGTTGCGAAAAGCATTCACGCTGGTAGCGCAAGATGCAATCAGCCCTTCATGCCACTAAATTGTGGTGCCATATCACCACAGCTCATAGAGAGTGAAATATTTGGGCATGAGAAAGGTAGCTTCACTGGCGCTGAACGCCAGCACAAGGGCTATTTTGAACGTACTTCCGGAGGCACTTTGTTCCTCGATGAAGTAGTAGAAATGCCGATAGAGTTACAAGTTAAATTACTCCGGGTTTTGGAAACAGGAAGTTTTATGCGTATCGGTAGCAATCAGGAAATACAAACAAATGTTCGTATCATTGCTGCGACTAACCGCCATCCGGAAACATCAATAGATGAAGGTAAGTTGAGATTAGATTTATATCATCGATTAAATGTTTTCCCATTAAAAATTCCACCTTTACGAGAGCGTGAGCAGGATATTGAACTTCTGGCAAAATATTTTCTTCATGAATTTAATGAGGAAAATTTAACTGATAAATATTTTTCAGAAAAATTATGTGGTGAATTAAATCAATATCATTGGCCGGGGAATGTGCGTGAACTACGGAATTTTATACAGCGAGCCTATATATTATCTGACAAGCTTATTGATATGAATCCAGGCGAGTCAGGCAATGTGATGCGCTTCGAGGACCCACTAAATTTCGCCATACCTGTGGGTACATCGCTGGCAGAAGTTGACCGTAAGTTGATTTACGCAACATTGAAATTATGTAATGGTGTTAAAAAAAATGCGGCTGATATTCTTGGCATTAGCCTCAAGACACTTTATAACCGGCTGGAAGACTACAGTGTTCGTGAAAAAAAGAACAATCACACAGCAGCCACGAACAAGCCTGGATCAGTACCTGGGATATCTGGTAATTTTTTAAATTAGAGTTAAATAAAAATTGATGAATATTTAAAGAAGTGCGCAAACGAAATTTTTTAAATAATTACCATAACTATTCCTGGCATATTTGATGCTCACGTAATCTGCCCATCCTTTATTTTATATTTCAGGAGCAGATCATGTGGATAAAAAAATTCTCATTATTGTTTTGTATTCTCGTAACGTTGTTAAGTGCTTGTGAAAGTCTTAGTGTTCTTAGCGGAAAATCTTCCGAACAACCCCGCACTATTGCAAGTAATGTTAATGGCACTGGCGTCATTCAGTCTGTTGAGCTTATACCGCGCTCACAAGGATTAGGGTTGGGTACGCTCGCTGGCGCGGCAATAGGTGGCGTGCTGGGTAGTCAGGTGGGTGGTGGATCGGGCACAACTGCAGCAACAGTAGCAGGTGTTGCAGGTGGTGCTTATGTTGGCCATGAAATTGAAAAACGTCAACGTAGTGACAATAAAATTTATAAAATTACGATCAGTATGGACGATGGCACCACCCTGTCATTTGCTCAGGAATTAGAACCTGACATACATGCCGGTGACAAAGTAAAAATTACAAATGGTGTGTTGTCACAACTTTGATGATGCTCTTTGAGACAAATTTATTTTTGAAAATTTTAAATTTGATCAAAAATAAATCTCTGTTCTTATTTTCTTCGCGAAGTGACAGTCTGCGTTAATTTCATCATATAGCTTATGAAATGCGTTATCCAATTTCTAAGATTAATCATGGAGATTTGACATGGCAACTATTCGTCTTGATACAGGCTCTGCACATACTGGCGGGTCATTAGCATTACAGGAAAATTTTTCTCGACGCTCCCCTTTCACTGTTATCCGCTGGGGAGCGATACTCGCAGGTGTGTCTGTAGGGTTGTCCGTGCAGTTAGTACTGACATTGTTAGGTATTGCCAGCGGTTTATCCGTTACCAGTGTTACTGCTGGTCAGGCGCCAGGTACTGGTTCATTAGTCTGGGCTGGCTTAAGTATGTTGATCTCAGCGATGGCTGGTGCCTATGTGGCAGGTCGTATGTCAGGGTTAAAACGGAAAGCAGATGGCGTGTTGTATGGCTTTGTTTCATGGGCAGTAATGACATTGCTATTTGTAATATTGACCAGTATGGCTAGTAGTGCACTTTTATCCGGAATTTTATTTGGCCAGAGCTCGGTGACGATTAGTCAAGACAGTCGTAGCATTCCCGGTATCTTAAGCCGTCAGCTGGGAGTGAACATCAGCCCTGAAAATATGCAGATACTACAAGAGCATATTGAAGCAGGGCGCAGAGATCAGGCTATCCGATTAATGGAATCGGCAGTTGGCATCAAGCCTGAACGTGCATCAAGCTTAGTGGATCAGGCGTTAATACTTTCTGGCTTACCTGAACAAGCCTCTCTCGAAGGCCGTGCTGCAGCAGACAAGACGATACGACAAGCCAGTGTCTTGGCTTGGTCTGCATTAGGTGTGGTGGTGCTTACTTTGATTTGCAGCCTCGCTGGTGGCGTTTATGGTGCTATGGGAGCGCGCCGTATTGCGTGGAGTGAGGGTATGACAGGCGCTATTAGTAAACCTGCTTAGTCTTATTAGGCGTTTGGTTTTTATTATCATCATTTTTAATATTGGCACATCAGGAAATTGATCGTGAGTTTAAGAACACATGAGGGTGGTGCAGGTGGGTCTTTTAAAGAAGCAAAAAAAAGATTCCATTGCTTACTGGCCGGTCAGTCATCCTCTACGGAGTTATTGCGTTCCTGCCCAGTTGTTACTGCGACAGGACAAAATATCGGTCGAGTGAAATCAGTCCTGGTTGATGCGAGAAATAAGCAGTTACGTTATGTGGTGCTGGCTGCGCAACAGGGTAAATCAGCTGTCGTGATTCCGTGGCAGGTTTTGTACTTTGATTCTGCTTTAGTCAGACTGGTGTATTACACCTACAGCTAAGTTATGAACAAATCAGTTTTTTAAAAATATTAATTTTTTAGGAGCGAAACTGAAATGACACAAATTCGGCAAGCAATAGATTTAAATGTTCCGGTTTATACAGCCTATAACCAGTGGACACAGTTTGAAGATTTTCCTAAATTCATGGATGGTGTTCGTGAAGTAAAGCAGCTCGATGATGCGCACTTGCATTGGCGAGCGATACGACATGGCCAGGAAATTGAGTGGGATTCGGAAATTATTGAACAAGTACCAGACCAGTTGATTACCTGGCGTGATATGGATGGTCCGGGCAATCAGGGCAGCATTTATTTTCAGCCACTGAAGGATAACAGTTCAAGAGTAGAGCTAGTTATGGAGATTGCAGAAAAAGAGGTGGAAGAAACAATTTTAGAATCAGGCGTGCAGCAGCGTATCGAGCAGGATTTGGGTCGTTTTAAGCAGATGCTGGAGAGCCAGGGTAAGGAGACTGGTGCATGGCGTGGTGAGATACATCAGGCGCACACAACGAGACAGAATGATCCGGTTAATACTGCCAGAAGTACACACCAGCCTTGGCTGCCTAATCTTTTACAAGGCTGGGAAGAGCCAGTCGGGATGATGCGCAAGATGAGCGATGAAATGGATCAGTTGTTCGAGCGTGTTCTCGGTCGACCCATGACATTTCGCTTTGGTCATGGAGGAATGGCTAATAAATGGATACCGCAAATCGATGTCTCCAAGACAGAAAATCAGCTTGT
>CAIVDH010000200.1 GCA_903904635.1 uncultured Burkholderiales bacterium
ACTGCGGCTGCAAAAAGCGGCATTGATGTCGTTTATCTCTGGGTAGACGGCGCCGACCCACACTGGCAAGCGCACAGGCAAAAGGCCCTCTCAACTGATCCTCAACGGCGTCATGAAACCATGGGGCGCTATGGTGATGTGCAGGGCCGCTATCGGGATAATGGCGAGCTGCGCTTTAACTTGCGCGCTCTGGAAAAGTTTTTCCCCGAGCACGGCCATATTTACATCATCACCGATGGTCAAACGCCTGCATGGTTAAAAGCCTGCGATGGACTGACCTTAATCGATCATCGTGATTTACTACCGGCGGAAGCTTTACCAGTTTTTGATTCAGGCCATATTGAATCTTATCTGCACCACATACCCGGATTATCCGAGCGCTTCATCTATTTGAATGATGATGTGTTTTTTGGTGCGCCTGTTGATACAACCATGTGGTTTGGCTCTGCAGGTGCGGCCGTATTTAATGAACATCTAACCGTGCCGGACTATGATTGCCTGCAGCCGCATGAAGATCCCTTAGTCAATGCATCGCTGCTGTCTAAGCAGTGGCTGTCGGATCGCGATCCGGCCTATAACCATGCCAGCCATATTTTTGCGCATTCACCACGTCCCATGTTCAAGAGTGCCATGTTCGAACTTGAACATGCTGCGCCTGAATTATTTACGCAGGTACGCAGTACGGTTTTTCGTTCATGGGCCACACCGCCATTGATACCTGATTTAGTGCCACGCTGGATGATAGAAACTGGCCGCGCTTTACTGCAGCAGACAGATTTTATTTATTTGTGTAGTGGCGACGCCGATGCTGAAGATCAATTCAAAGAATTAGCTGCGCGGTTTGGCAGTTTGCTTTTTTTCTGCATCAACGACACCAGTGATGAAACAGCCGCAGATATGCCTGAACTGCAACGCATACGCATCAATCTTGAACACCTGCTTCCGACCGCCTCTCGCTTCGAGCACGCTGCGCAATATGCGACAAGTGCAGAGGCGAATACTGTCACAAGCTGAGGCCGGCTTTTGGTATGGTGGCTTACCCCGCCGGTAAAATATCCGGCAGACATTTTGTTAACGCGGCGCGCTGATTGGTTGCCTGACCAGCCAACACAAAACCCAATAATTCAGCCGCATCATTTTCAAATCGGGCAAGCATGCCACCTTCAATGTTGGTGACGTTCCATAGGCCCTGGCTATTTATCGCCGGCGGTGACACAACCAATGGCAAGGCCGGCGTTTTAACAACCACAGGCATGGCTGGATAAATTAATTCAACGGTCTGCCCTGCCAAAACAGCAGCCAATGTTTTTGCTGCATGCATGATCGGCATCACATACGGCAAAACTAGTCCACCAATTTCAGCACAATCTCCCAGTGCGTAAATGTTGTTTACCGATGTTTGCAGCTGACGATTTACAACGATGCCCCGGCCGACCGCAATGCCCGCCTCTTGCGCGATGGCGATTCTGGGACGCAGCCCAACTGCAGACAAAACCAGATCTGCACTGACTTGTGTGCCATCGGCCAAATTTAAAATTAATTTACCATCCTGTTTAACGATAGATGATGCAGTCGTATTCAGATGCCAGCGCACGCCGAGCTCAGAGAGCTTGTTTTGTAATTCACTCGCAACTGCTTCAGGCAATAAACGACCCAGCACCTGCGACGAAGGATCAATCACATCAACCTGATAGCCACCGATCAACAAATCATTTGCAAACTCGCAGCCTATTAATCCTGCGCCCAAAATAGCGATATGCTTTTTGTCAGTCAGTTTTTCTCTGAATTTTGCATAATCATCTAAATCATTTACCGATAAAACCTCAGCAGCACCATCGCCCTCACTTTTTAGCACGATAGGATCTGCACCCATGGCCAGAATTAATTGCGCATACTCCAGCGTGGCTAATTCACCCGCATCATTCAGGCTTACTATTGTATTTAGCTCGTCATCAATTTTTGTAACCTGGGTACGACTCAAAATACGAATGCCCAGTTGCGCTTCCATTTTTTCTTTAGCTGTCGTGATTAACTGCGCCGCCTCTTTTTTACTGGCAAACGCTGTTGACAGCATAGGCTTGGAATAAAAATCACCCGCGTCTCGCGTAATTAAAATAATTGATTGCTCGGTATTTAATTTACGAAACTCTCGGATGACGGTGTAAGCAGCCAAACCACTACCAATAACAACGATCGGTTTATTTGTACTGGATGACTGATGCATTTTTTATTCCTGAGTTAAATACAAAAAATTAAGAAGCAATGACAACCATTTCAAAGTCAGCCTTAGCAACGCCGCATTCAGGACATGTCCAGTCTTCCGGTATATCTTCAAATCGCGTGCCCGCCACAATACCATCTTCAGGTATCCCTTTTGCTTCATCGTATATATATCCGCAAACGACACATTGCCATGTTTTCATCGTAATTCCTTCTATGTTATTGAATAAGTTTTAAGCTCGTACAGTTAATTTACTAAGCGGTTAATTTATTCAGCGCCTGCTGATAATGATTTGCATGGCGCTCTTCCACTTTGGCCAATGCCGCAAAACGCTTCGCTGCTTTTTCCAATACCGCCTTAAATTGCGCTGCATGCACGCGGGATTCTTCGATTTGCTCATCCATCTCGGCTACCGCAGCTGCATTACCTTCTTCAACTGCTGTCTTGCGAAAACCAGGATACATCTCACTGTACTCATATGTTTCGCCATCGATGGCAATTTGCAGTGCTTTGGCTGGTGTCATTTCTGCAGCCGGATAAAGTAAATCAAGATGACCAAAGGCGTGCGCCACTTCCTGATCTGCCGTTGCCTCAAAAGTTAATGCTGTTTCTTCATCGCCCGCTGCTCTGGCCAGCTTCGCAAAATACCGATACTTAAT
>CAIVDH010000201.1 GCA_903904635.1 uncultured Burkholderiales bacterium
AAATTTCGTAAAGAAGGCCTGGGCAAAGACGTTACCGATAAATTCCTCTCCGGTCTGCCAGGGATACAAAAAGAAGGTTGCGATGGCCTGATCACGTCTGCGCGCTGGATACTGCATAAAATGCCCAAGCACACGCGTACCGTATGCCTGGAATTTTTCGGTCAGGCGCGCGATGCAATTCCTTCCATCGTCGAGATCAAAGATTATCTTGATGCAGAAACAAAAAAAGGTGGCGCCATATTGGCAGGCCTTGAGCATCTTGATGAGCGCTATTTGCGCGCAGTTGGTTACGCCACCAAATCCAAGCGCGGCACGCTGCCTAAGATGGCGCTGTTCGGTGATATCGTTGGTGATGATGATGAAGCCGTTGCGCGTGCTGCTTCTGAAGTCGTCCGCATCGCCAACACTCGTGTAGGTGAAGGCTTTGTTGCGGTCAGCCCCGAAGCGCGTAAAAAATTCTGGCTTGATCGCGCACGCACTGCTGCCATAGCCAAACATACCAACGCATTCAAAATCAATGAAGACGTTGTTATTCCCCTTAATCGCATGGGTGAATATACCGATGGTATCGAGCGCATCAATATCGAGCTGTCGATTAAAAATAAATTACAGCTGCTGTCGGAGCTGAGTTTATTCTTTGCAAAAGGCAATCTGCCCTTGGGCAAAAGCGATGATGCCGAAGGTAATGAGATACCGGCGGCGGAGTTACTGGAAAATCGCGTCAGTGAAGCTAGTCAGCTGCTGGATCTGGTTCATGCACGCTGGTCGTGGATGCTGAGTCATTTTGATGCGCCGTTGAGCCAGAGCATCACCAAGCTAGACGAATTCGCGCTAGAAAAACACGCACCCGTATTGCAGCAGCGCTTGCTTCTGCAGCCAGATGCAACGCTGTTCGATGTGCTGCAAGACCGCACCATACGCATCTCCTGGAAAAATGAAGTTCGTGCTTTGTTGCGTCAGTTATTTAACGGTGCGGCCTTCAAGCAAATTCTGGAAGAATGCAGCGCCGTTCATAAAAAAGTTTTGCGCGGTCGCGTCTTCGTTGCGCTGCACATGCACGCTGGTGATGGCAATGTGCACACCAACATACCCGTAAATTCCGATGATTATCAGATGCTGCAAACGGCGCATGAAGCAGTTGAGCGCATCATGGCACTGGCGCGCGCGCTTGATGGCGTGATCTCGGGCGAGCATGGCATAGGCATCACTAAATTAGAATTTTTAACGGATGCTGAGCTGGATGATTTCCGCGATTATAAAAAGCGCATTGATCCCGATGGCCGCTTCAACAAAGGTAAATTACTCGGCACCAAAGAGCTGCCTGCTGATTTGCGCAATGCCTACACACCATCATTTGGCCTGATGGGGCATGAATCATTGATCATGCAACAAAGCGATATCGGTGCCATTGCCAATAGCGTTAAAGATTGTCTGCGCTGCGGCAAATGCAAACCAGTTTGCGCCACCCATGTGCCACGTGCCAATCTGCTGTATTCGCCGCGCAATAAAATTCTGGCAACCTCGCTGCTAGTCGAAGCTTTTCTCTATGAAGAGCAGACGCGCCGCGGCATCTCGATTAAACATTGGGAAGAATTTGAAGATGTGGCCGATCACTGCACCGTCTGCCATAAATGCCTAACGCCGTGCCCGGTTGATATAGACTTTGGTGACGTGTCGATGAACATGCGCAATTTACTGCGCAAGATGAATAAAAAATCATTCAATCCCGGTACAGCGGCCTCCATGTTTTTCTTGAACGCCACCGATCCGGCAACGATTAATGCAACCCGCCAGATCATGATGGGCTGGGGTTACAAAGTGCAGCGTTTGGCGCACGATGTGCTGAAAAAATTCGCTAAAAAGCAAACTAAGGCACCGCCTTCCCCGC
>CAIVDH010000202.1 GCA_903904635.1 uncultured Burkholderiales bacterium
GGCCAATACGCTAAATTATCTCGACATCAAAACCGTCGTGGTCTCTTGTGGCACTTGCTATGATCAGTTGCAGGGCTATCAATTCGATAAAATTTTCCCCGGCTGCCGCATCGTCGACATACATGAATATCTGCTGGAAAAAGGCGTCAGACTCGAAGGCGTAACAGGTACACGTTACATGTATCACGACCCTTGCCACAGCCCGATGAAATTGCAAGACCCGCTCAAGACCGTAAACAGTCTGATCGCCACCGTCGATGCGCAGAAAATCGAAAAAAATGATCGTTGCTGCGGCGAGTCCGGCACCCTGGCAATCAGTCGGCCAGATATTTCTACGCAAGTACGTTTTCGTAAAGAAGAAGAAATGTTGAAAGGTACAGACAAATTACGTGCCGATGGTTTTGCTGGCGACATTAAAATTCTGACATCCTGCCCATCCTGCATGCAAGGCTTGAAGCGTTATAACGATGATGCCGGCACCGACGCTGATTACATCGTGGTTGAATTGGCGCGTCATCTGCTGGGTGCAAACTGGATGCCCGAGTATGTAGAACGCGCCAACAATGGCGGCATAGAACGGGTACTGGTATAGCCATGAGTGCGATCACGGAGGCGAACTGCGAACTGTGCGATGCAGATGGTGGCGAGATATTGCATCAGGCTCTGCAGTTTCGGGTGGTGCTAATTGATGACGCAAATTATCCTGGCTTTTGCAGAGTAATCTGGCAAGATCATATTCAAGAAGTCACGGATCTGCATGAAATCGATCGCATGGTGATGATGGATGTGCTGTGGCAGGTAGAGACAGTAGTGCGTGAAGTAATGCAGCCACTGAAAATCAATCTCGCCAGTCTGGGCAATATGGTGCCGCATTTGCATTGGCATGTGATACCACGCTATGCCGATGATGCGCATTTTCCAGCGCCGGTATGGGCAGCTGCACAGCGGATTACGCCGGATGCGGTACTCGATGCCAGAAGAAAAATATTGCCAGCACTGCGCACTGCAATGGCAGCGCGGCTGCTTACTTATCGTTAATGGTTTTAGCTGCAAGCCATCTTCGTTCTTGAATTGAAGCAGCAATTCGAATTTAAAAAATACTAGGATAAAAATTGACTACCACCCCAAGCCGACACGTCACAGCACTAGAACTGCATACTGCTTCGCGCACGCTTGATGTGAGCTTTGATGATGGTTCTGCATGCACCTTACCTTTTGAGCTGCTGCGCGTGTATTCGCCATCGGCCGAAGTGCGCGGTCACGGTCCGGGTCAGGAAACGCTACAGACAGGCAAGCGGCATGTGGAGCTTACCGCGATAGAGCCAGTAGGTAATTATGGTTTACGCCCAATTTTTTCAGATGGTCATGAGACCGGTATTTATACCTGGGATTATTTGCATTGGATGGGTAAAAACCGCGAGTCGCTTTGGGAAGATTATTTGCAGCGACTCGAGAAGGCTGGGTTTACGCGCGATAGCGGACGTGATGCTGCGATGACATCCGCAGGTAATCCAGGCTGTTCGACGCACTAAAAGGATTTTTTATGACCCATACACATTTCGGCTATCAGGATGTGCCAGAAGACCAGAAGGTCCATAAAGTGGCCGAGGTTTTCCATTCGGTGGCGGCCAAATATGACGTGATGAACGATCTGATGTCAGCCGGTCTGCATCGGGTATGGAAGGCCTTCACGATTGCGCAGGCTGGCATACGTCCCGGATTCAAAGTGCTGGATATCGCCGGCGGAACGGGGGATCTGGCCAGTGCATTTGCAAAAAAGGCCGGCGTCAGCGGCGAGGTCTGGCATACCGACATCAATGAATCCATGCTGCGCGTAGGCCGCGACCGGATGATTAATGACGGTTTGCTACTGCCCACCTTAATTTGCGATGCAGAGCAATTGCCGTTTCCGGATAATTATTTTGATCGCGTCTCAGTGGCATTTGGTCTGCGTAACATGACGCACAAAGATCAGGCGCTGGCAGAAATGCGTCGTGTACTAAAACCCGGCGGTAAATTACTGGTGCTGGAATTTTCCAAAGTCGCTGCGCCTCTGCAAAAGCCCTATGATCTGTATTCATTCAAAGTATTGCCATGGCTGGGTAAACAAATCGCCAATGATGCAGACAGCTACCGTTATCTGGCTGAATCCATACGCATGCATCCCGATCAGGAAACGCTCAAGGGCATGTTGCAGCAAGCCGGCTTGGACAAAGTAGACTATTTCAATCTCAGCGCAGGCATCGCCGCGCTACATGTTGGTATCAAGTTTTGATTGAAAACCTCCGATGATGCTTGCAACACCAGCCGCCGCTACGATTAATCATTTGCTCTCTCGCCAGCCGGCTTTATGCCGCAGACTTGCCGCGCATGCCGGTAAGACTGCCTGCATCGATACGGGCATCATGACATTAAATTTATCGGTAGCCGCCGATGGTTTGCTGCAGTCCGCTACCGATGAAAAGCCGAATGTCACCATTCGACTCAAGCCAGCCGATGTGCCGCGCATGCTCGCTGAAATGGAGCGGGCGTTTTCTTATGTGGCGATAGAAGGCGATGCAGATTTCGCCAAGGCGATCTCGGATGTTGCGATGGGTTTGCGCTGGGAAGCAGAAGAAGATCTGGCACCCTTTGTTGGCGATATTGCCGCGGTGCGCATCGTAAAGACTGCGCGTGCAGCTATGTCAACTGCGAAGAGTAATGCGCACAATCTGGCAGAGAACATAGCTGAATATCTGCTGGAAGAAAATCCGACTTTGCTGCGTCCAGAGGCGGCAGATCGATTTGCCATGGAAGTGGCGATACTGCGTGATGACACCGAAAGGCTGGCCAAGCGTATTGCCTTGCTAGAGCGTAGTGCTGGGAGCGGGGCATGATTTTAAGATTATTGCGGGCGTTTAAAATTTTGCGCGTGGCGCTATTTTACGGACTCGATGAGATTATTTTATCGGGCAGCGCCGTGCCACCACAATTGCGACTGATCTCGCTGCTTTTTTTCTGGCGCGATATACGTGCGCCTCGTGGCGAGCGCTTGCGCCGTGCGCTGGAAGATCTGGGTCCTATCTTTGTAAAATTTGGCCAGGTCTTGTCTACCCGCCGTGATCTGCTTGCTGAAGATATCGCTGATGAACTCGCGCATCTGCAAGATCGAGTCCCACCATTTTCTTCTGATTTGGCGATTGCCCAGATCACGCGTTCACTCGGTCAGCATCCGGATACCTTATTTGCCAGCTTCTCTCGTGAGCCAGTGGCTTCTGCCTCGGTGGCACAGGTACATTTTGCTGTACTTAAAAACGGCACGGAAGTCGCAGTCAAGGTATTGCGTCCTGGCGTACACGAGGCCATAGAAAAAGATATCGCTTTGCTGCATGTTGCTGCAGGCTGGATAGAACGGCTCTGGGCCGATGGACCGCGTTTAAAGCCGCGTGAGGTTGTCGCTGAATTTGATAAATACCTGCATGATGAGCTCGATCTGATGCGCGAGGCGGCCAATGCCAGTCAGTTGCGCCGTAATTTTGCAGGCTCTCCATTATTGCTCGTACCAGAAATGGTTTGGGACTATTGTTCAGAGTCAGTCATCGTTATGCAGCGCATGCATGGCATACCGATATCACAAACTGCAAAATTAATTGAAGCTGGTGTCGATCTAAAAAAACTCTCGCGCGATGGCGTAGAGATTTTTTTCACGCAGGTGTTTCGTGATGGTTTTTTTCATGCTGATATGCATCCCGGTAACATCATGGTCTCGACTGATGCCTCCACATTCGGTCGCTATATTGCCCTTGATTTCGGTATCGTCGGCACGCTCACTGATTTTGATAAAGATTATTTGTCGCAGAATTTTCTCGCTTTTTTTCGGCGTGATTACAAGCGTGTGGCACAAGCTCACATAGAATCCGGATGGGCACCTAAAGATACGCGGGTCGATGAACTTGAAGCGGCGGTGCGCGCTTGTTGTGAGCCGATTTTTGACAGACCGTTATCGCAAATATCATTTGGTCAGGTGTTGCTGCGTTTGTTTCAGACTTCGCGCCGGTTCAATATAGAAGTCCAGCCGCAATTAGTACTGCTGCAAAAAACTTTGCTCAATATCGAAGGACTGGGTCGTCAGCTTGATCCTGATCTCGATCTCTGGCAGACCGCCAAGCCGTATCTGGAAAACTGGATGCAAGAGCAAATAGGCTGGCGTGGTTTTGTCGAGCGGCTGAAAATTGAAGCGCCTAATTATGGACATATCCTGCCGCAACTACCGCGGCTGTTACAGCAAGCATTAATTGCGCAGACACTGCCTAAGCAATCTGATAACAATGACTTGATGCAGCAATTGCTCTCTGAGCAAAAGCGTACTAATCGCTTGCTAGGCCTCGCGCTTTATTTTGGTGGCGGCTTATTGGCCGGCATTTTACTGGTGCAGATTTTTTTCCGGTTTTACGAGACCTTTTATTAATTCGCCTTTAGTCATTGCACCGCCTGCTGCCACACGCGCAGCACGGCTATAATCTCCCAAATTTTTTGCATAACCCTCCCTGTCCTTGTACGGAGTTGTCATGTCGACACTGGTTGCCTTCGTCATTGTTTATTTAATAATTTCTGTTTCTATCGGCCTTTACGCAGCCAGGCGCGTGCATAACTCCTCGGATTATGCGAACGCAGGTCGCTCTTTGCCTTCTTATATCGTTATCGCAACCGTCTTTGCGACCTGGTTTGGTTCTGAAACCGTACTCGGTATTCCAGCCAAATTTGCTAATGAAGGTTTGCGTGGTGTGGTTGAAGATCCGTTTGGCGCGTCGCTATGCCTGATTTTGGTGGGTCTGTTTTTTGCACGCAAACTCTATCGCATGAATTTGCTAACTATTGGTGATTATTATCGTCAGCGCTATAACCGGCCAGTTGAGGTTATGGTTTCACTTTGTATCGTCATCTCTTATCTGGGCTGGGTTGCTGCGCAGATTACGGCGCTGGGGTTGGTCTTTGCCACACTCTCCAACGGCGTTATCTCGATGTCGAGCGGGATGATCATCGGCGCGTCGATTGTGCTGCTCTATACGCTGTTTGGCGGCATGTGGTCAGTGGCGCTGACCGATTTTTTTCAAATGACTATCATTGTCGTGGGCTTGCTTTATATCGCCTACCTGGTTGCAGATTTGGCAGGTGGGCTGGCGTCGTTCTGCATCATGCTGCTGATGCCGGTAAGCTCGATTTTCTGCCAGCGCTGACTGCTGCAGAAATACTGGCTTTCGTTGGCGCGGCCGTCACCATCATGTTTGGCTCCATACCACAGCAGGATGTGTTTCAGCGCGTGATGTCAGCCCGCACCGAGACTATCTCCGCGGTCGGTGCAGTTGCCGGTGGCTCACTCTATTTTGTGTTTGCATTTGTTCCCATGTTTTTGGCCTATGCCGCGCAATTGATTGATCCGGCCATGTTTGCTGCTCTCATTAAAAATGATGCGCAAATGATTTTGCCTACGCTGATTTTGCATCACACGCCGTTATTTGCGCAGATACTGTTTTTTGGCGCGCTGCTCTCGGCGATCATGTCGACTGCCAGTGGCACCTTGCTCGCGCCCAGTATCACGCTGACCGAAAACATCATCCGTGAATTCGTGCCGATGAATGATGCTCAGTTGCTGCGCGCTACCCGCATTGTGGTGGTGGTCTTCACGATCATTGTGACAACATTTGCGCTGGCTTCACAAGGCATGCCAATTTATGAAATGGTCGGCAATGCTTACAAAGTGCCGTTGGTGGGGGCATTCATTCCCTTGGTGATGGGCTTGTACTGGCAGCGAGCCACAACACAGGGTGCACTGTTTTCCGTGATCGGAGGCTTATCATCATGGATACTGATGGAGTGCTTCGGTGGGCAATCTATCTGGCCGCCACAGCTGGTAGGCCTGATGATTGCTATTTTGGGAATGGTGGCCGGATCATTGCTGCCACAACTGGTAAGACAGTCGACCTTAAAAGGGACGCCGCAGATGCACTGATATGCCGCAAGCTGGGCATGAAAACCCTTTATAATTCAAGGTTTTCTTAATTTTGCGGAGGAACTGATGCCCATCTATGCCTATAGATGCGAAGCGTGTGGCTTCGCCAAAGATGTATTGCAAAAAATATCGGATGCGCAGCTGACTGATTGTCTGGCATGTGGCAAGCCTGCATTCAAGAAGCAATTGACTGCTGCGGGCTTTCAGTTAAAGGGCAGTGGCTGGTACGCGACTGATTTCAAGGGCGGCACCAGCACGCCAGCGGCGGCTGCCGAGGGCGCTGATGCACCTGCGAAAACTGACAGCGCTGCACCCGCGAGCACAGGCACAACAACAACCGCACCTGCGGCTGGCAGCACAAGTACTAGCGCCAGTACGGGCACCACCACAAGTACCGCCAGCCCACCGGCCTCTAGCTGATCACACTCCCCAAGAAATATGCGCAAATACTTCATTACCGGCCTGCTTGTATTGGTGCCTCTGGCCATTACGCTGTGGGTGTTAAACCTGATCGTGGGCACCTTAGATCAGTCATTGCTGCTGCTGCCTGAAAAATGGCGCCCTGAATCTTTAATTGGTTTTGGTTTGCCCGGTTTCGGCACGATACTGACCTTGTTGATTATTTTTATCACTGGTCTGATCACGCGCAATTTTCTGGGCAACCGGTTGCTGCTCTGGTGGGAGATGCTGCTCAATCATATTCCCGTTGTCA
>CAIVDH010000203.1 GCA_903904635.1 uncultured Burkholderiales bacterium
AACACAGCAATACTGGTAACACGTTTGCGCGATGAGGCTGGTAACGGTATAGAGATCACGGATTTTGCGCCTCGTTTTTATATGCATGGGCGCATGTTTGCACCAGCTATGTTGGTGCGAATTATCAAGCGCATTTCGGGTCGACCGCGTATAGGTTTGCGTATCAGGCCGGCACTGAATTATGGGGAAAAGCCTGCTGAAGTTCGGTCCGGTGCGCATCATGTGACTTACTTTGGCGGCGCGCAGTCTATGCGCCTGACGACCGATACGTCCATCACCGCCATTACGGACGAGCGACTATTTTTTTTACATGACAGCATAACGCTGCTGATGGGGCCGGATGAAACTGTAGACGGTGCGCCGCGCGAATTGGGACGCAGTTTTTATGAATCTACCGCGTATTACTGGCATAGGTGGGTGCGCAATCTGGCTATTCCGTTTGAATGGCAAGACGTCGTGATCCGTTCAGCCATTACGTTGAAGCTTAATGCGTTTGATGATACCGGCGCCATCATCGCGGCCGTTACCACATCGATTCCAGAATCACCGAATAGTGGCCGCAATTGGGATTATCGTTATTGCTGGTTGCGTGATGCGTATTTTGTGGTGAGCGCCCTGAACCGGCTGGGTGTGACTGCAACCATGCAGCACTATCTTGAATACATACTCAACATCATTGCCGATTCGCGCGATATGCCGCTGCAACCGGTGTATGGCATACGGCGCGAGCCTACTCTGGATGAATGGGAGGCACCATCGCTTGACGGCTACCGTGGCATGGGTCCGGTCAGGGTCGGTAATCTGGCTTGGCATCAGGTTCAAAACGATGTATTTGGTGCGGCGGTGCTGGCTAGTACACATGCTTTTTTCGACACGCGCTTGGAGCGCCCGGCAGGGCGACAAATATTCGCCGATCTGGAGCGGCTGGGTGAGCAGGCTATTCAATGCTTTGATCAGCCGGACGCCGGCATCTGGGAATTGCGTGGTGCCAAACGTGTTCATACTTTTTCAGCGCTGATGTGTTGGGCCGCGTGTGACCGGCTGGCCGCGATTGCACGCCGGCTGCGTTTGCCGCAGCGCGCGCGGCGCTGGAGCGATGAGGCAGGGCGTCTGCGCAAAGTCATTGCGATGCGCGCCTGGAATCCATCTATGGGCAGCTTCGTCTCTACTTTTGATGGTGACCGGCTCGATGCCAGCTTGCTCTTGATGGGCGAGTTTCAATTCCTGGCATGGGACGATCCGCGCTTTATCGGCACGGTACGCGCAGTAGAAAAGCATTTGCAGCGCGGCGATTTTTTGCTGCGTTACGACGAAGAAGATGATTTCGGCCAGCCAGATGCGGCATTTTTGGTCTGCACACAATGGTGGATCATGGCGTTGGCGCAGATCGGTGAGACTGCACGCGCCCGAGAATTGTTCGAAAAAGTTTTACAGCGACGTAATCATCTGGGTTTGCTTTCTGAAGATGTCTCGCTAGCTGGCGGCGAACTATGGGGAAATTTCCCGCAGACTTACAGCATGGTGGGCCTGATTCAATGTGCGGCCCGCCTCTCCATCCCTTGGGATGAAGCTTACTGAGCTGTCAGGCCTTGAGTAGTGCATTAGCAAGCATCGTTGCGCTGCATTTTCTGTGTCTTATTGACAACGCCACCATTACTAAATAGTTAACAATTCCGTAGAATCCGATCCGTCCTCATGGGGCCTGCATGCATCCTTGTATGCCATTTATCCAACTACTCTACACAGGAAATAAAATGAAGAAATTCTTACGGATGGCACTTTTGGGTGCTGCGCTTGTTACGACTTTTTCGGCACAAGCAGAGGATGTTTACGTGAAGCTGGCTGTTGGTCAGTCTGCTTATAAAGATATTGACTATGGAACATTTAACCAGACCGGTTACTTGCTCGGGCTAGGTATGGCGATTGATAAAAATTGGGATGTGGAAATCGGATATGCAGGCTTAGGCAAAAATACCAAATCATTGAACTCTGTTAGCCAAACATATGATGTTAATGTTTTCTACGCAGCGGGCATCGGTAAATTTGAAGCTACAGAGGCGATTACTTTATACGGTAAATTAGGCGTTGGAATTAACCGAGTAGAATCATCTGAAGTTAGTCCAGTTTTTTCAATAACTGGAAAAGAAACCTTTACCAAAGTGCTGTACGGCGTGGGCGCCAGCTATAACTTCACCAAAGAAATAGCCGGTGTGATTGACTATACGGCATATTCATCAGATGTACATTTTCTCAGCGCAGGCGTGCGCTACGGCTTCTAATTAATTCCTGTCTGGATATTCAGCGCAAGGTGATTAAAAACATTGCGCTGATCCCAACCAGAAGCCCAATCCTGCAGCTTGGTTCGACTTACTCAGCCCACAGCGTTCGCAGGAAAACCAGCAGAGCGTGATTGACGATCTGCTTTGTCGATACAAAGAATATCAACGTTATCCATCTGTCCAACTAGTGCCAACGATTTTTCTGCACCCAGTACCATGCAGGCAGTCGACAGGCCATCTGCTAGTAATCCTGAAGCGGCTAATACCGTCACGCTAGCGAGTTCGGTTGGGGACGATCCCGTATGCGGATCAAAAATATGATGCTGCGTATAGTTCTCGGTGAAGGTCGATGCATAGTCGCCAGACGTTGCCATAGCGCGGCCATCTAGGCCGAGCAATTGCGTGTAGTGATTGTCATCGCGCGGATCTTGTATGCCCAGCGCCCAGGGCTTGCCATCATCACGTCGGCCTAAAGAGCCAAACTCACCCGTATCAAGCAGCGCATGTTTGATGCCATGAGAATTTAAAACGGCCAGTGCACGATCGACACCATAGCCTTGCGCAATACCATTGAGCGTAATGGCCATGCCATCGTGCTTGAAATGAACCTGATCTTTATTGATGCTTAATTTTTTCCAGTCAACCAGCTTCTTGGCTGAGTCTGTGTCAGATTTTTGATTTGCAGCCAGCCACAAAGGCTGCACGGTGACATCAAAAGCACCATTTGTTTGTTGAGACAAAGATTGCGCCCTATGTAGCACGTGCAGTAATTGCGGATGCGGATCATCGAGCTTGCCATGCAGATTAAGCTGGCTCACCTGACTGTCTGGTCTATGCAGACTCATTAGCACATCGATTTGTCGCAGCGCGTTGAATG
>CAIVDH010000204.1 GCA_903904635.1 uncultured Burkholderiales bacterium
CGGCCGGGAATATTGACGTTTGATTTAGATCTCGGCAACGAAAACGGGACCTTAATCTGCCCGATTTTTATAGGTGAGCCAAAGTGTTTCTTGTGAGAATTTTAAGATTTAGATTAGCCTCGGCTTGATTCGACCTTGCTTTGATCTTGTTTTTCCGAAGTTTGAATCTGATTAACTTCGCTTTTTTAAAATATTTACTGGAACTAAAATTTGGTGTTGTTATAAACGGTAGGGATGTCCGTCTGTCATCCCAAAAGTTAATCAGGAGGAAATATGAAAAAATTCTGGATGGCACTATTAGTGGTATTTGTTGGTGCCACGTTAGGCATGTCTAATGTAGAAGCCAAGCGTATGGGCGGTGGTGGTTCTTTTGGTAAATCTTCGCCGAGTGCCAGCCGTCAGGCACCGGCACAAAATAATCAGTCTGCTCAGGCAGGTCGCCCTGGTCAGCCGGCGGCTGCTCCATCAAGTCCTTGGAGAGGAATCTTGGGCGGCGCGTTGCTAGGCTTGGGCTTGGGTGCCTTGTTTTCTCACTTCGGCATGGGCGGTGAACTTGCCAGCATGATAAGCACGATACTGATGGTTGGCTTGTTAGCATTTGCCGCGATGTTCTTGTATCGCATGTTGACGCGTAAAACAGCCAATCAAAATGCGCAGCCTGCATTTGCTGGAGTAAGCGAAAAAAATATCACACCCGAAATTGGCGCAAATATTGGAACGGGTCAGCAGAGTTCATTTCAGTCGGGCGCGCAACAGTCTTCTGTGCCGGCTGATTTTGACACGGCAGGTTTTTTACGCCATGCGAAAATAAATTTTCTGCGCATGCAGGCTGCGTGGGATAAAGCGGATACTCAAGACATCAGTGAGTTCACTACGCCAGAAATGTTTGCTGAGCTGAAAATGCAGCTAAGCGAGCTAAATGGCGCTGTAAATCATACGGATGTAGTCAACATGGAAGCAGAATTGCTTGGTATAGAAACATCAGAGCATGAGCATTTGGCTAGTGTCAGATTCTTTGGCATGATCAGAGAATCAGAAAAAGGTGCTCCGGAAGCATTTAATGAAATCTGGGTATTGTCAAAGCCAGTAACAGGTAATTCTGGATGGATGCTGGCTGGTTTGCAGCAGGCTTGATTGCAAGCGAAAAATAAATCAGCGTAAAGTCTCTTTTTAAATGAGGCTTGCCGTGTTGTAGAAGGAAAGCAAAAGCCGCTCGTGGATTATCATGAGCGGCTTTTTATTATTTAAAAATATGTTAGTGATGAACGTGACCGCTAGCCGGTATAGCAAAAGTATTGAGAAAATTTTATGACAGAGCGCGATAAGAAAAATTACCCAGTAATGGCATCTTATTTTCTTGCCGGGTTTGCTTTACTGCTGACGATGTTCGGTGGGTTATTAGCTGCTTTATATTCAGGACTATTAGTTTATGCATTGGTTCATTTGTTAGCACCGGCGCTTGGAAAAAAAATCGATGGTCAGCGTGCGCGTTTGATCGCAGTGGCTGTTTTGGGTGCAGCAATCGTAATATCGCTAATTTTAGCGGGATGGTCTGTAACGGCATTTTTCTTATCAGAGGCGGGCAGTTTGCCAGTCTTGATAAAGAAATTAGCGGATCTGTTGGACCAGTCACGTGCGCAGATTCCTGCCTGGATAGCATCGTATCTTCCACATAGTGCTGAGGCATTAAAGCAGGCGCTGACTGATTGGTTACGAGAGCACGCAGGTGAAGCAAAATATATAGGAGAGCAAGCCGGACGAACAGCTATTCACTTGTTAATTGGGATGGTTATTGGTGCGCTGGCAGCCATGTATGACACAACACATTCTAATCATTACTTGCCGCTGGCCGCAGCCATGCATCAGCGGGTTGTTAATCTTCATAAGGCGTTTCGCCAAGTCGTATTTGCACAAGTAAGAATAGCGGCACTCAATACTTTTTTCACGGCGATATTTTTATTAATTGTGCTGCCTATGGCAGGAATTAATTTGCCGTTTTTGAAAACACTAGTATTGATTACATTTTTTGCCGGGTTATTGCCAGTAATTGGCAATCTGATTTCTAATACGGTGATTGTGGTGGTCAGCTTATCTCATTCGCTTACTACGGCAGTTATGGCATTGATATTTTTAGTCACCATACACAAGCTGGAGTATTTTCTTAATGCCAGAATTATAGGAACACAAATTAATGCAAGAGCATGGGAGTTGTTAGCCGCCATGCTGGTAATGGAGTCAATTTTTGGATTGCCCGGGGTAATTGCCGCGCCAGTATTTTATGCTTATATAAAAACAGAGCTGTTCGAACTGAAATTGGTTTAAGCATAAAATGTTTCAGACATGAGATGTTTTAGTGCCGAGTTTTAGTCGTATCGGAGTCGTTAGGGCTGGCAATCGAAGAAATAATATCAACAGGCCTGCTTGACCGTTTGCGCAACCGCAGATTAAGCATTTCAACGGTAACAGAGAAAGCCATCGCGCTATAGATATATCCTTTGGGTAGGTGATGCCCAAAACCTTCAGCAACCAGTACGACACCTATGACAACAAGAAATGCCAGTGCCAGCATTTTTATCGTTGGGTGAGCCGATACAAATCGTCCAATTGCACCTGCAAAAAGCATCATGAGTCCAACTGATGTGACAACAGCTGCAATCATTACTGAAACATGATCAACCATACCAACTGCCGTAATAATTGAATCAAGAGAAAACACGATATCAATCACCATGATTTGTAAAATTATTGCAGCAAAGCCTGCTTTGACAGCGTTATTTTCGAGTTCATGCTCGCCTTCCAGAGACTGATGAATTTCTCCTACGCTCTTCCATAAAAGAAATAGTCCGCCGAATAACAGCACAAGATCACGCCCTGAAAAATCCTGGCCCATCAAGCTAAAAAAAGGTGCAGTCAAACCGACTATCCAAGCCAGCATAAGTAAAAGACCTATACGCATGAACATGGCGGCAAATAAGCCTACGCGACGTGCAAGTTCTTTTTGGTGAGAGGGAAGTTTTTCTACCAAAATAGAAATAAAGATGATGTTATCGATACCCAGCACTAGCTCCAGCGCAGTAAGGGTAATGAAAGCAAGCCAGATTTGCGGATCGCTGAGGAGTTCAATCATGGAAAAATCTTTCTTTTATCGGGTTTAATGTATGTAATTTAAAAAGCAACATACATTGTTAATCGCTAAGCAAACAATTTTAGCAGTACAGGTAGGTAAATTGACTTGTTAGCCGTTTTAAAAAATCGGAGATAATTTGAATATTACTTCGAGAAAACCTAACAAGCTGGCCAGAAGAACGCCATTTTTAATGCAAACCGCACCGCCATGACAAAAGTCACTAATTTTAATTTTCGCCACCTTTACTATTTCTGGATAGTTGCAAAAGAAGGCAGCATCACGAAAGCTGCAGAGCGATTAGGGCTGGCAATACAAACTGTAAGTGCACAGTTGGCGCTACTTGAGCAATCGGCTGGAAAATCGCTCTTTAATGTGCAAGGCCGACGCATGGTATTGACGGAGGCTGGGCGCATTGCAATGCGGTACGCCGACCAAATATTTCTGCTAGGCGAGCAATTACAGGAGGCGCTGGCTAATTCAGATATAGACCGTACTATGCGGCTCACCGTAGGCCTGTCAGATTCACTGCCCAAGCTGATTTCATCGCGTTTGCTCGAAGCTGCGCTGGCATTGCCAGAGCGCGTCAAGCTAATCTGCTATGAAGATCAGTTTGAATCTTTGCTCGGTGAACTCTCCGTGCATAAATTAGATGTTGTGCTTACAGACCGGCCAGTGCCGCCGGGCACCCCTCTTCGGGTATTTAGTCATCTTTTGGGAGAGACGGAAATCAGCTTGTTTGGCTTACCTGCATTGGCAGAACAATACATGGAAAATTTCCCATTCAGTCTGAATGGTGCACCTATTTTGCTTCCAACTCGCAATAATGCAATTCGAGGTCGGATAGATTTCTGGTTGGAGTCGAATGATTTACATCCAGACATCATCGGTGAATTTGATGACAATGCTTTGTTACATACCTTTGGCAGGAACGGACGTGGATTATTTCCTGCACCCTCTTTGCTTGCTAAAGATGTGCTGGAACAATTCAATGCCGTACCAGTAGGCGCAATGGCTCAGGTACGCGAACAATTTTATGCGATTTCGAACGAAAGAAAAATCAAGCATCCCG
>CAIVDH010000205.1 GCA_903904635.1 uncultured Burkholderiales bacterium
ATCATCTCAGGTAATGACGATAGTTGCCGAGCGTGGCCTGGATGTGCCACCTGCCGGCCAGTGGCTAAGCCACGTAGCAGGATCATTGAGTGAGAAATTTTTACCCGAAGTGGTTTCGCCCGGATGCTGAATATTGACGAATAATGCGCGCCCATCTGGCGACTCGGCCAGCCCTGTGATTTCGCAATCAACCGGACCCACCATAAAGCGGCGCAGCTTCTCTTCACCCAGGGTTGCACCTATATGTGTATTGATAGTGTTTAGCTTGTCGCCATCGGTGTTAATAATTGTCCTAGATTGACCGTCACCAACTTTGCCCGGTATGGCTGCCAGCAGCATGCAATTACTCACATCGGTATAAGTATGGTCATCCGTCTCTATCCATAACAAACCACTGTTGGCAAACCAGAGTCCATCAGGGCTGGAAAAATCATTGTCGCTACTGAGTGCGGATAAATTTACAGTGGCCGGATCTGCATTTTCGCGTGCAGCAAAAAGAAAAACATCCCACTCAAAGCTAGTGGCATTTGGCAGCGCATCTTGTTCGGCCCAGCGAATAATATGACCATTAGCATTGCCTTTTTGAGCCACGCCATTTTTCGGATCATTGTAGTAGCGAGGGTTAGCTGCATCCACTTTATCAAGCGCACGCAAAGCATTGTTAGTGAGTGTCATGTAAACCTCGCCATTGCGCGGGTTTACAGCACCCCATTCAGGCCTATCCATTTTTGTGGCGCCTGCTGCATCTGCTGCCAGCCTGGCATTTATCAGTACATCAGCCTGATCTTTAAAGTTATAAGGTACAGAATCTGTATTGATGCCATTTTTTCCCATGCAGAGTTCCAGCCATACTCCGCTGCCATCGGCATTAAAGCGCGCTACATAAAGCTTGCCATCGTTAAGATATTTGTCGCCGGCTGCCAGACCGCCGTTCGCGTCTTTCGGATCCCATAGTGCACTGGAGACATACTTGTAAATATATTCATGCCTTGAATCGCAACCCATATACCAGACTAATGGTTGGCCAGTAAAGACCGGTCCCGGCCATGCGCCTTCATGAGCAAAGCGACCAAGAGCAGTGCGCTTTTTTGGTGTTGAATCCGGATTGAATGGATCAACCTCAACTACCCAGCCATAGGTGTTGGCTGCGTTGCGATAATCATCGCTGCCGTCATTGGATGTGCCTGTGTTGGCAGCATGCCAGCGGCCAAAACGGTTATCTGCCGTGTCTGGCTCAACAGTAGCCCACAGCTCTTTACCCTTGCCATTGAGCCCATAGCGTTTCAAAGCCACCAACTCATTCGCGCTGCGCTTAGCATCATCAGCTGGCGTACGACGGAAAAATCCGGCCCAGTTTTCTTCGCAAGTAAGATAAGTGCCCCAGGGGGTATGGCCGTTGGCGCAATTAGCCAGTGTGCCGCGAGTACGGGTAGCGGTCAGTGAATATTTCGTAATCAGCTGAGGGCTGCGTGCTGCAGGACCCGTGATTTTCATATCAGTAAAAGTGGTAATGCGACGGTTCCAGCGTGAATTTTTAACAACGCTAAAGGTTTTGCCATTACGTCTGACTTCAACCACGCTCATGCCATGCGCCAGCATTTCTTTCATCACCTCTGCATCTGAAGTGCGCTTGCCGTCAACAATAGTCTGACCTTGCTGATGAAGAAACGCAGCCGTTATCGCTTCATGATTAATGCATAGCAGACCGCGCTCTGCAGATTGCGGATCCCATTTACCTTCTTTATCCATGCCAAAAAAATGCATGCCATCGTTATGATCACCGGCACGTTGTCTGAAAGAATTTGCGGCGTCTGTTCCATCATTCGCATAGGGGGAAATATGTGCGGCCAGCGGATCTCCAGTGGCCAGCAGTATGGACCATGAATAGCCTGCGGGTAGCGTGATTTTGTCATCTTTATTTTTTACCACCGCATTAAATTTCAGCTTCAGGCTCGGGCCGGCTGGCTGGTCATCGGCATGGGCAGATCGCAGCATGGCGCTGCTACCAAAATATAGTGCTGCAGCTGCAGCCATGCCACCTTGGAGCACAGCGCGTCGTGATAGACGTAAAGCCAGTACCTGATCAAATGCAGGATTCGCAGAGAAATTATCTGTGTCCGCTAAGATTGGAGTTGGGGCTGACTCGTGGCTTGAGGTAAACAATTTTTTGCTCAGTTCTTTCATGTCACATTTCCACAGTATAGATTTACTACAGATGAAAACATATTTTAATGAACTGTTGATGACAAATGCGCAGCATGCCCTGTTCTATTCGAACAGGACGTGCTGCGCACTTTTTAAAACGAATTATTTGGCTTTGCTAGGACGACCAGCTTTAACCGGGAACAGATTTGCCTGAGCGGTACGGATTTTTTTGATATCCATAGCATTGATCATGGCTACACCGATACGCAGCAGTTCGCTTTTCTTGATGTCAAAACCAGCAGCTATGCATTTCTTTTTGGTCTGACCCAGTACGGCATATTCTATGTCGGGCATCGTGAAACTATCACGCACGAGCTTGGCTTTTTTTGTTTTGACGGGCTTGGAAGCTTTGGTGGCAACCTTGACTACGCCCTTGACTGGCGCTTTGGCTGCACGGGGCTTAACAAGCTTGACTGATTTTATAGCCTTAGTGCTGCGCGGTATTTTTGTGGCCGGTGATTTTTTAGCAACCGGTTTTTTGATGCCAATTTTCTTTTTTGCTGCGGTAACCAT
>CAIVDH010000206.1 GCA_903904635.1 uncultured Burkholderiales bacterium
GGCCAGACCAAGAATGACATCTCCGGCCTGAATTTTTTTACCATCTATGATTTTTGATTTTTCTACTGCACCCACGGCAAATCCGGCGAGATCATATTCACCATCGGGATACATGCTGGGCATTTCAGCGGTTTCACCACCTATCAGCGCGCAACCGGCTTGCTCGCAACCGGCTGCTATACCTTTGATTACATCTGTCGCCGTAGCCACATGCAATCTGCCACAGGCAAAATAGTCGAGGAAGAACAGCGGCTCGGCGCCTTGTACCAGAATATCGTTGACACTCATGGCAACGAGGTCGATGCCGACCGTGTCATGCTTATTCAAATGAAAAGCCAGCTTGAGCTTGGTACCTACGCCATCGGTGCCAGAGACGAGTACTGGCTCCTTAAATTTTTTACTCACCTCAAATAAGGCACCAAAGCCCCCTATTCCGGCCAGCACACCTTCGCGCATGGTTCGTTTGGCAAATGGCTTAATGGCTTCGACTAAGGCGTCACCGGCATCAATATCGACACCAGCGTCACGATAGGAAAGAGAAACAGGAGAATTGGAAGGCATGATGTAGGTGGCAGCAGAGACGGTAGAATAGGCGTTCGCCTGGTTAAAATAATCCAGTGCGGCTGGTATTTTACCAGTGCCTTGCCTAACCCGACCAAGAACACCTGCGCGCACGCTCCTAACCCATGCCCATCCTCACTCTCGAGCAACGACAAACCCTGACCTGGCTGTGCGTAGGCATGCTTTTGTTAGTCCTGTTAGTTCTGCTAGGCCCAGTTCTTACCCCATTCGTAGCTGCTGCCATTGTTGGCTATGTTTTAAATCCCGGCGTGGACTGGCTCACAGCGCGCCGCGTGCCGCGCGCCTTAGCTGTGATTGCCGTCATGATTGCGCTTAGCATGCTGGCCTTGGCGCTATTGCTGGTGGTGCTGCCGACCCTGAAAGCGGAGCTGCCTTTATTGCAACAGCGTCTGCCTGTTCTGCTGGATAAAATCGACACTACTTTTGCCCCCTTGCTGAGGCAATTGGGTGTGAACATTCATCTCGATAGTGCAGGCATTAAACAAATTATTACTGAAAAATTAGCTGCAGGCGGCGAGGAAATCGGGCCAGCCATCCTGGCTTCATTAAAAGTAGGTGGTATGGCGGTGATGGGCTGGATTGCCACGCTGATTTTGGTGCCTATCGTATTGTTCTATCTGCTACTGGACTGGCACACTCTGCTGGCAAAACTGGTTCTGACAGTGCCGCGCCGATGGATAGGGCTAGTCACGATCATGACGAATGAAGCTGACTTATTACTGGCGCAGTATCTGCGCGGTCAGTTATTGGTGATGCTGTTACTGGCTTGCTTTTACTCTACTGCGTTGGCGATTGCCGGATTAGATGTGGCCCTGCCAGTGGGTATTATTACCGGCATACTGGTTTTTATACCTTATATAGGTTACGGTTTTGGACTGGTGCTGGCTTGTGTTGCTGCTATTTTGCAGTTTAATAGTTTGCAGGGTCTGGTATCTGTGGCGATTATTTATGGCCTGGGACAGCTGATTGAAAGCTTTTATTTGACACCAAGATTAGTGGGTGAGCGTATTGGTCTGCATCCGCTGGTCGTAATTTTTGCATTGCTGGCGTTTGGTCAGCTGTTTGGTTTCGTCGGCATTCTATTAGCACTACCGGCCTCAGCTATACTTTCTGTCGTTTTCAAACGCTTGCATCAACATTACCTCAATAGTAATTTTTATGGTCAATCATGAGGCAGCTACTGCTTGAATGGGGTGCGGCCAAACCGCAGACGCTAGACAATTTTGTCGTTGGAAAAAATCAGGAACTGGCCGCATTGCTGCAGCTGGTAAAAGAACGTGCCGCAAGCACGCTGGACAAACGCTTCGTGATGATCTGGGGTGAAAATGGTGCCGGCAAATCGCATCTGCTGCATGCTCTTACTAAGACAGACGGTGCACGCTATCTGCCTGGCCACTCTGGGGTCAGTGATTTTGAATTTTCCCCCGATACGCATCTTTATCTGCTCGACGATTGCCAGAACTTGTCTGATGAGGCTCAAATCGCAGCCTTTGCCTTATTCAATCAGATCAGGGAATCAGGTGGTGTGATGATAGCTGCCGCCATGCTGCCGCCGGCTCAATTAGGACTGCGCGAAGATTTGCGCACCCGTCTGGCCTGGGGTCTGGTATACCAGCTACACAGTTTGTCTGATGATGAAAAAATTGATGCGCTCACTTTATCCGCACATGCGCGCGGACTGAGTCTTTCAGTCGGCGTGATACCCTACTTGCTTACGCATTACAGACGCGACATGCAATCACTTATGACAATTTTGGATGCTCTTGATCACTACTCGCTAGAGACGAAGCGCCCAATCACTTTGCCGCTGATGCGAGAACTGCTGCAACTCGACGAGACCGTCAAACCACTATGAATCTTGCACTTTTCGATCTGGATAACACGCTCTTACCAATTGATTCCGACTATGAATGGGGGCAATTCCTTTGCCGCACAGGTGCTGTTGATCGTGATGCTTTTGCGGCTCGTAATGCTGCATTTTTTTTGCAATACCAAGAAGGCACACTGGATCCGGTTGAATACCTGGAATTCGCTTTTGGAACGCTGGCTAGCTTTCCACGCAAACAGCTTGATAGCTGGCACGCGCAATTCATGACAGAAGTTATCGAACCAGCAATTCATCCGGCAGCGCGCGCTTTAGTGAAGCAACATCAGGTCGCCGGTGATCTGGTTGCGATCATCACCGCCACCAATCGTTTCGTAACCGGGCCAATTGCTACTGCATTTGCGGTTGAACACCTGATTGCGGCTGAACCCGAACTGGCAACTGATGGCGCCATCACAGGGCGCCTCATCGGCATACCTCCGTTTGGTAATGGCAAAGTCATCAATACGGAATTATGGCTAAAGAATCTGGGTTTTAGCCTGCAAGGGTTTGAACAAAGTACTTTTTACAGCGATTCACAAAATGATATTCCGCTTTTATCTGCGGTCACCCATCCGGTTGCAACCAATCCGAATGCGCGTCTTGCAGAACACGCGAAAGAACACAACTGGCCCATATTGAATCTGTTTAATGATTAAGAAATTTATCCGTCGCATACTGGGCGTTGCAGACAAATCTGCCAGCGGTTCAGCGCCATTAATCCTCGGCCCCGGTCAACATAGCATTGATCCGTCTAACGTTTCGCCCAATGCGGTGCGCGTTACCCACACGCTGCAACAAGCAGGCTTTAAAGCTTTCATTGTTGGTGGCGCTGTACGCGATCTGCTACTAGGCATTAAACCAAAAGATTTTGACGTGGCCACTGATGCCACACCAGAAGAAGTCAAACGCTTATTCAGACGCGCATTTATTATCGGGCGCCGCTTTCAGATTGTGCATGTAATGTTTGGACAAGACCTGATAGAAGTGACGACTTTTCGTGGCAGCGCAACTGACGGTGCACCTAAAGATGAGCATGGTCGTGTATTACGCGACAACACCTTTGGCGAACAACATGAAGATGCGATACGCCGCGACTTCACCATTAACGCCATGTACTATGATCCGGAAAAGCAAACTGTGCTCGACTATCACGGCGGCATTCAAGACATTAAAAATAAAACGCTGCGTATTATCGGCATACCTGAAGCGCGCTATCGGGAAGATCCGGTTCGGCTATTACGCGTTGTACGTTTTGCAGCAAAACTGAATTTCAAAATTGCGCCAGACACGCGCAAGCCCATGGCAGTCATGGCGCCCCTCATTAATAATGTTCCTGCTGCGCGTGTTTTTGATGAAATGCTCAAGCTATTGATGAGTGGCCATGCACTTGCTTGTCTGCGCCAGCTGCGCCAGGAAGGTTTGCATCATGGCCTGCTGCCGTTATTAGATGTGGTGCTGGAACAGCCGCTGGGTGAAAAATTTGTCACGCTCGCCTTGGCCAATACTGATGAACGTATCCGACAGGGCAAGCCGGTTTCGCCAGGCTTTTTGTTCGCCTCATTACTATGGCATCAGGTACTGGAAAAATGGGAAGCCTATCAGGCAGCCGGTGAATATCCTATCCCCGCCCTGCATTTGGCAGCTGACGATGTGCTTGACAGCCAAACAGAAAAATTAGCACTACAAAGACGCATCGCTAGCGATATGCGCGATATCTGGGCGATGCAGCCGCGTTTTCTGCGTCGCATAGGCAGATCACCCTACAAGCTGCTTGAACATCCGCGCCTGCGTGCCGGCTATGATTTTCTGCTGCTACGCTGTGCTTCTGGTGAAATCGAAGCCGAACTTGGCCAGTGGTGGACAGAATTCATGCAAGCTGAAAGTGATGAACGCGAAGTGATGCTGAACAAAA
>CAIVDH010000207.1 GCA_903904635.1 uncultured Burkholderiales bacterium
CAAATAAAAATTGAAAAGCTTGATTCATTGGCTGCCGTAGGCTTGGGGCTGGGTATTGTTGCCAAAGATTTTACAGAGGATGGGGAAGCTTTAAAATTAAATGATTATCTAGAACTCGGCATGACTGGGTAAACGGCAGTTGCAGTACCACCCTCCGCATTAAACCTATTAATACACCTCACCTTGCTGCCGCTATCAAGCTAACGTCACACAGCCCCAAAAGCTGCAATATCTGCCTTACCGGCCAGGATGCTGACCCGCTGAATTCCTCAGGTTCAACTCAGCTTCAACTTAGATTCAAAATAGTCAGCAGTTTTGTCGCTTTATTGAATACCGCCCCCTGAGACATAGCAATGAATTTTTTAACTGTATATTTATACAGTATTATATGTCTCATGAGCAACTTACCCACCGCCACTACCCTGCCCGTGCACGCCCATCCCGAGCCCTTCAAGCTCGAGCTCTTTGGCTCGACCGTGAACGCAGGCTTTCCCTCGCCTGCCGCTGACCATAGCCAAAAACGCATCGATCTCAATGAGCATTTAATTCGTAACAAGGAAGCCACCTTTCTGTTTCGCGTTAAAGGCGATTCCATGATCGGCACCGGCATTTATGAAGGCGATGTGCTGATTGTTGATCGCTCCATCGAGCCGCGTCACCATGCCATCGTATTGGCGGTCCTGAATGATGAGTACACCGTCAAGCGTCTGCACAGGCGTGGCGGCACGATCAAGCTCGTATCAGAAAACCCTCTCTATCCGCCTATCGTCATCAAGTCGGGCGAAGAGTTATCAATCTGGGGCGTGGTGACTTACAACCTGCATAAACTTTACTGATACGGCTATGTCGGGGCCAATAAAACAACTCGCGCTGATTGACTGTAATAATTTTTATGTCAGTTGCGAACGTGTATTCCGACCAGATTTATCTAAGCAGGCCATTGTTGTCCTGTCAAATAATGATGGCTGCGTGGTCTCGCGCTCGAATGAAGCAAAAGCCCTGGGAATAAAAATGGGACAGCCTTGGTTTGAAGTCAAAAATCTGGCAGAAGAAAAAAATATACTTGCGCTCAGTTCCAATTACGCGCTCTATGCGGATATGTCTAATCGCGTGATGCGTATTCTGACTGGCTACGCACCAGAGCATGAGATTTATTCTATCGATGAATGCTTTGTTGATCTTACCGGTCAAACAAAATTGCGTGAGCTCAGCTATGCAATGCGTGAGCGTGTCATCGGATGGACTGGCATTCCTGTCTGCGTGGGCATAGGTCCGACTAAAACACTGGCTAAACTGGCTAACCATATCGCAAAAAAACATCCGCGCTCTAAAGGTGTGTTTAATTTTAATGACCTCACAACGGAACAACAGCAGCGTATCTTGTCGCGTTTGCCCGTTAATGAAGTCTGGGGCGTAGGCTCGCGCATCACGGCACGACTTGCCGAATATAAGATACACACCGTACAAGAACTGCGTGAGTTTCATACACCGACTCTGCGCAAAGAATTTGGTGTCACGCTAGAAAAAACACAGCGTGAATTACAAGGCACGAGCTGCATCGCCCTGGAAGATATCGCCTCACCAAAACAGCAAATCATTTGCAGTCGCTCTTTCGGTAAAAATGTAACGGAACTCCACGTACTCCAAGATGCGCTCTCGACTTTTGTTGCCACAGCAGCGGCTAAATTGCGCAGCCAGCATTCACATGCGGCGATGATGCAAGTGTTTTTAATGACGAATCGGTTTCGGCAAGATCTGCCGCAATATCATCCATCGTGGGTGCTGCCCTTACCCCGCCCCACTGACGACAGCCTGGAACTCAACCGCTATGCCGCCTGGATGGCCGAACAACTTTGGAAGCCCGGCTACGCATATAAGAAAGCCGGTGTCATGCTGTGCGAAATTACGCAGGCCAATCAACGCCAGGGTGATTTGCTGAGTCAAGAAGTAGAAACGAAGCATGCGTCGTTAATGGGCGCGCTGGATAAACTCAACCAACGCTACGGACGCAGCACCGTGAAGGTCTCGACCCAGGGGATGACGGGCGGATGGGAAATGCGGCAAGAGCGCAAGTCGCCTGCGTATACGACGGACTGGTGGAATATGCCGGTTGTGTAGGTGGGGAATTAATTAAAACTTTAGTAGGGACTCACCCGAAAATCACTTGATTTGCGGAGATTAGTAAACTTAATTACCGCAAATTATGCGGAGATTTATTTATCTATGCTGCCCCCTGTAAACCTACATAGAACAAACCACAAAATAGGAACAACGAAGTAGCTAACGGATTAGCATCGGCAGCATCTTGCGCACATCACCATGCAACGATGTGAGGGTACTTTCAAATGGAAGGTGTGGCATTTCATCCTGAACGAGTTGCGCTACTGCCTGGGCTTGGTCTAGGTCACGTGGTTTTTTGATTGGTTCGCGCAGGGGTAGGCCAGAGAGCCAAGCCTTGTGCAAAGCAAAAGCACGCGGGTCCGGCACGCGCATTGGCACTGGCCAACCGTCCTCATCTATGGCGACCGCATCAAGCTTGGGGGAATTCAACAGCCACTGCAAGCCAGGCACTTCGGTGGCAACCAGATCTGATTCAGAGAACGTGATTACGCCGAAAGCCAAACGTAGCCTCAACATCTGTTTCCGGCGAAAACGTCGTTATTTATTACTGCAGGAAACATAGTGGGCGCAAGACATTGCCGATACTGAGGGGATCTGACCGGTGTGGTAACCAAGGGCGGGTATGGTTATTGAGAGGCATGACCCCTGATTGACAGAGGCATCTAGCCCGATCATAATTCAGACTAGTCCGACTAGTTTGAGGTATATTCATGCATACATGGCAACTACAAGAGGCTAAGAGCCGATTCAGTGAAGTCGTTGATTTGACGCTGAAAGAGGGGCCGCAGCTAGTCACGCGGCGCGGCGAGGAAGCCGTCGTCATTCTGGCGGCAACAGAATACCATCGCCTCGTTGGCGACGCCCCGAACTTGATCGATCACCTTCTCAACGCCCCTCGCGGCGAAGCCCTAGCGATAGAGCGCTCTGGAGAACCCATCAGAGATTTGAGCTTGTGAAATATCTGCTTGATACTTGCGTGCTATCAGAACTAGTCAAGAGCGCGCCCTCAGAACAAGTGATCAATTGGTTCAAAGAACATCAATCAGATGAGATGTTTATCAGCGCAATTAGCCTTGCAGAACTGCTCCGCGGCGTGGCTAAACTGCCAGAATCTAAACGTCGTAATGATTTGATTATTTGGATCAAGAAAATAGAAATCGATTTTATGGATCGCATTCTGTCGTTTGACCAAAATGTCGCACATAGTTGGTCAGACATGACTGCACTTACGGAAGTCAAAGGTAAAAGCATTGCAGCTTTTGACTCGTTGATTGCCGCCACCGCGCATATGCATGACTGCTACTTGGTCACTCGCAATGTGCGAGATTTTGTGAATTCAGGAGTAGAAATTATTGACCCTTGGGAAAGTTAGCAAACTCGCTCCTTAAGGGCATGCGACTTCGGGAGGCCGGGGTGCCGGACAAGACGCACTCGGCCATACTCTGGCATTCGAACAACTCCATCACCGATCATTATTCTATGGCGATGGTGCAGGAGATTTTCGAGGCACGAGAAAGACGAGTCACCCAGAAGTCACCCAGAGAAATGAAAAGGGGTTACGTCTTGTGAACGTAACCCCTTGATTTTGCTACTTTTTACTGGTGCGGCTGGCAGGAATCGAACCCACGACCCCTTGGTTCGTAGCCAAGTACTCTATCCAGCTGAGCTACAGCCGCGAAGCACAAGATTATAGCACTAGCGGAATCAATTTGGAAACTACACTCGCATGAATTAATGTTTGGGGTGATAGATATCATGCCCCGCTTCATTGATCTGCTGGCGCAGCGCCTTGCGCTCTTCGGGGGAAAGTCGCGGCGGCTTGCGGGCAGCCTCATCCTGCGTGTTCTTTCCATCCTGCGTATTGCGAGCATTACGCTCCTGATCGGTAGGCGTTCCGCCACGTTCAGAACGGCTTCGATTCTCGCCTCTATCCTGAGCAGGTTCAGCGTAAACGCTGGCCATGCCTAAGGATGACAAGAGCAGAGAAAAACAAAATCGTAGCAACAAAAATTTCATGAATGACAATATATAGGGATGAATGCAGCTTCTCAGGTAAGACAGTGTAATGTCCTTCACCCCGAACAGCAGCGTACGGGCACGGCAAAGTTTGTAAAGCTTTGTAATCCCAGACCGCCTAAACGTAAAAAATTTCTAGATCGAAGTTACCATACACCCATGAACTCGACAAACAAACCTGCACCGGTTGCCTCAAAACGCAATCCGGGCACACAAGCGAAAATACTAGTCGTTGACGATGATGTGCGCCTGCGAGACTTGCTAAAACGTTTTTTAACCGAGCAAGGCTACACCGTCACGGTCGCTGCCAACTCATTGGAAATGAATCGTTACTGGATACGCGAGCGCTATGATTTACTGGTGCTTGATCTGATGTTGCCGGGTGAAGATGGATTATCAATTTGCGGCAGGCTGCGTAGCGGTGGTGACAACACACCTATCATCATGCTCACCGCTAAAGGTGAAGATGCAGATCGCATCAGCGGACTGGAACTCGGTGCCGATGATTACTTGCCCAAACCATTCAACCCGCGCGAACTGCTCGCCCGTATCGCAGCCGTACTGCGCCGTGCCACGCCAGACGAAATACCCGGCGCACCATCAGAACATGCAGAAACCTATGTGTTTGGCGAATTCACATTCGATCTGGGCAAGCGCACATTACTAAAAAAAGACCAGCCCGTAACCTTAACCACAGGCGAATATTCCGTGCTAAAAGTATTGGCGCGCCATGCCAGACAGCCCTTGTCGCGAGAAAAACTCATGGAGCTGGCCAGAGGCAGAGAATATGAAGTGTTCGATCGTAGCCTTGATGTACAAGTCTCGCGTCTGCGCAAACTAATCGAACCAGACCCAGCCAGTCCGCGCTTCATACAGACCGTCTGGGGTCTGGGTTATGTATTCATTCCCGATGGTCAGTCCAAGTAAATCACAGCAGGCCACACCACCGCAGCTTTCATGGTTAAGCAGCGGATTATTCTGGCGCACTTTTTTTCTGCTGGCGTTCTTAATCGCTGTCAGCATGGCAGCCTGGGTTGCGAGCTTTCGTGTCGTTGAACGCACACCACGAGGCGAACAAATCGCAGCGCAAGTTGTCTCCATCGTCACCATCACGCAAGCCGCACTATTACACTCCGCACCTGCGTTACGGCGTGAGCTCTTACTTGATCTTGCTGATAACCAGGGCATACGCGTCTATCCGCGCGAAGATAACGATAATACACAAGCACTACCCGACAATGGGTTAATCAAGGTCGTAGAAGAAAACGTCAGAGCCAAACTGGGCAAGGACACGCAATTCGCGGGGCGCGTCAACGACATACGCGGCTTCTGGGTCAGCTTTCGAATCGAAGATGATGATTACTGGCTAATGCTGGAACGTGAACGCATAGAACGTGCGTCCGGCATACAGTGGGTAGGCTGGATCACCGTTACCTTATTGTTGTCGCTGTTAGGCGCAGTTTTTATCACCCGTCTGATTAACCAACCGCTGGCCAGACTCTCTGCCGCAGCACGCGCAGTCGCAAGCGGTAAACGCGCCGCACCCTTACCAGAAAAAGGCCCGGCTGAAATCCGCGTAGCCAATCAGAGTTTTAATCAAATGGTGCAAGACTTACAGAAAGTGGAAACAGATCGTGCCATGATTTTGGCTGGTATCTCGCATGACTTGCGCACACCGAGTGCGCGCATGCTGCTGGAAGTAGAAATGGCCAAGCTACCTGAAGAATCCAGGCTCGGCATGCAATCCGATCTGACGCAAATGGAAGCCATCATCGCGCAATTTTTAGACTATGCCAGGCCAGCCGATACGCGTCATTTTTCTCGCTTTGATCTGTCAGCATTGCTAGAACGCGTAGCGACCGAAGCGGCACGACAATCTGATATAAAAATGATTTCTACCATTGCGCCTGATTTAAACATATCAGGCAATCAAACTGAGATCATGCGCATGATAAATAACCTGATCGAAAATTCACGGCGCTATGGAAAAACTGCAGGTAAAACTTATACGGAAATCTCACTGACGGCATCCGCTAATGCAGAGAAAATTTCAATCACGCTCACCGACAATGGCATAGGCCTGCCAGCAGATCAGATTCATTATTTATTGCAGCCGTTTACACGCTTGGATGATGCGCGCGGTCAGGCAAGTGGTGCCGGGCTAGGCCTGGCAATTGTTGACCGCGTCATACAGCGGCATCATGGACAACTGGAGATTTTAAATCGCGAAACTGGCGGACTGATCATCAGCATGACATTCTCCAGTGCATAATCCAACCCTAAAACCAATCCATAACTAAGCACCAACGCGCACTGACATCAAAGCCAGTGCGCGTCATAAACTACATAGATCAGGACAAATCTTTCAACATCATCGCCAACGTATCTTGCGGCAGCTCTTCCACATGCACAGGATAATTCGGATGATCACAGCCCACCATCATTTGCGCACCACTCTTCAAGGCTGATTTCATATCTGGTGTCAGCTCAAAGCGCACAAAATGCACTGCCGATGTTTTTTCAGCGGTTTCGCGTTCCAGATCTTCATCTGCAATCGCATACACACGCGGCTGACCTTCAACCTGTATGAATAAACGATCTTCAATACCAATCAGCTTGGAAAGTGCCACTTTACGCTCAGCCACGTTGCCATATTCGATCAGCATGGTTGCCTTGAAATTACTACCGTCAGGGCACAACGGGTTATAGGCATCAAGCTCAGACTGTATGCCGTCTTCTTCGAATATTTTTTCTATGCGCAGCATTTCCTGCACTTGATAACGCAATGTCGTTTCATCTTCAAACAGCAACGACACATGATTACCTAAATGTACGGTGCGTATTTTTTTATGCTCAATTACCTGCCTGCGCAGTTCATCGGCCCCATGGAGGCCCCTCCGATTTCTCTGATTTCTCC
>CAIVDH010000208.1 GCA_903904635.1 uncultured Burkholderiales bacterium
CTGCATGTATTGCAAACACCGCAATGCACGATCGATGAATTAATAGAAATTATTCCTGCACCTGATTTCCCGACCGCAGGCATTATTTACGGTGTCTCAGGTGTGCGTGATGGTTATCGCACAGGTCGTGGCAGACTAATCATGCGCGGCAAGACGCACTTTGAAGAATTCGGTCGAGAAAATCGTACGGCCATCATCGTTGACGAGCTGCCGTATCAGGTTAATAAAAAATCCATGCTTGAGCGCATAGCCGAGCTGGTGCGCGACAAAAAACTCGACGGCATTTCAGATATCCGTGACGAGTCTGATAAATCCGGCATGCGTGTGGTGATTGAATTGAAGCGCGGCGAAGTGCCCGAGGTTGTTCTAAACAATCTCTACAAGCAGACCCAGCTGCAAGATACATTCGGCATGAACATGGTAGCGTTGGTTGATGGTCAGCCTAAGCTGCTCAACCTCAAGCAAATGCTGGAATGCTTTCTGTCGCACCGCCGCGAAGTGGTTACGCGCCGTACCGTATTTGAATTGCGCAAAGCGCGTGAGCGCGGTCATGTACTCGAAGGTCTGGCAGTGGCCCTGGCCAATATCGATGAATTCATTGCGATCATCAAGGCCGCACCTACGCCGCCGATTGCAAAAGCGGAATTGATGGCGCGTCCATGGGATTCTTCCATGGTGCGTGAAATGCTGGCGCGCACCGGCGCTGAAAATGCAGGTGGCATCGAAGCATTCCGTCCTGCCAATCTGCCGCGTCATTACGGTATGCAGGGTGATGGCCTCTACAAGTTGTCCGATGATCAGGCGCAGGAAATTTTGCAGATGCGCTTGCAACGTCTGACCGGACTTGAGCAAGACAAAATCGTTAATGAATACCGCGAAGTTATGGGAGAAATCGCTGATCTGCTCGATATTCTCGGTCGTCCGGATCGCGTCACTACCATCATCAGTGATGAACTGATTGCAGCAAAAAATGAATATGGCGCTGGTAACAAAGATGTTCGCCGCTCGCACATAGAATTAAATGCGACTGATCTTGGTACAGAAGATTTGATCACGCCGCTAGACATGGTGGTGACCTTATCGCATTCCGGCTATATGAAATCACAGCCGGTATCAGAATATCGCGCTCAAAAACGCGGTGGACGTGGCAAGCAGGCGATGGCCACCAAAGAAGATGACTGGATCGATCAGTTATTTATCGCCAATACGCACGATTACATACTCTGCTTCTCCAATCGTGGCCGCATGTACTGGCTAAAAGTGTGGGAAGTACCGCAGGGTTCGCGCAATTCACGCGGCCGGCCTATCGTCAATATGTTCCCATTGCAGGAAGGTGAAAAAATCACCGTAGTATTGCCACTGTTTGGCGAAAATACCGCCTTCCCGGAAGATCGTTATGTGTTTATGTCGACCAGCCTGGGCACTGTGAAAAAAACACCGTTATCTGACTTCAGCAATCCACGTAAAGCCGGCATTATTGCGGTTGATCTTGATGAAAGCGATTTCCTGATTGGCGCGGCACTCACGGACGGCAAGCATGATGTGATGTTGTTCTCAGATTCAGGCAAAGCGGTGCGCTTCGATGAAAATGATGTGCGTCCTATGGGCCGTACAGCGCGTGGCGTACGCGGTATGAATCTTGAAGCAGGTCAGCAAGTGATTGCCTTGCTGGTAGCTGAAAACGAACAGCAATCAGTACTCACTGCTACTGAAAACGGCTTTGGTAAACGTACACCAATTACTGAATACACCCGACATGGCCGCGGCACCAAGGGCATGATTGCGATTCAGACCAGTGAGCGTAATGGCAAAGTTGTTGGTGCAACGCTGGTTGAGCCGTCTGATGAAATCATGCTCATCACCACTGGTGGTGTATTGATACGTACCCGGGTTTCGGAAATTCGCGAAATGGGTCGTGCAACACAGGGCGTGACACTAATTGCGGTGGAAGACGGCGGCAAACTTTCAGGCTTGCAGCGTATTTTAGAAGCTGATGCAGAGCCGGATGCGGAGTCTGATGTAGAGTCTGACGCAGAAGATGACAATGCAGCGCCAAATGAAGAGTAAGCCTATTTTTTGCTGCTGAGTTGAGCGACGTTGATAACCATAACCATAAAAAAATTGATCTAAAAACGCTATGAGTGACGACAAACTCCAGCCCTTGCGTGAGCAAATTGATGCAATCGACGCGCAGTTGCTTGCATTGCTTAACCAGCGTGCACGCGTGGCGCAAGAGGTCGGTCACGTCAAAGCTGTAACCAATGCACCTGTGTTTCGTCCTGAGCGTGAAGCGCAGGTGCTGGGTCGCATCGCAGCCAATAACAATGGCCCGTTGCCGTCCTCAGATCTGCAGGTTATTTTTCGAGAAGTGATGTCAGCCTGTCGCGCGCTGGAAAAGCGGGTGTCGGTTGCTTTTCTTGGTCCAGTGGGCACTTACAGTGAGCAAGCAGTCTGGCAGCAGTTTGGTCAGGCTGTGGTCGGTTTGCCTTGTGTGTCGATAGATGAAGTGTTTCGTTCGGTAGAGGCAGGGACTGCAGATTTTGGTGTGGTGCCAGTTGAAAACTCAACTGAGGGCACGATCAACCGCACATTGGACTTGCTGTTGCAGACCACGCTGTCCATCAGTGGTGAAGTCGCACTGCAGGTGCATCACAGTCTGATGACCAAGACCGGCAGCATGGAAGGTGTCACACGTATTTGTGCGCACTCACAGGCGCTGGCGCAGTGTCAGGGCTGGCTAAATGATCATTACCCCGATATCGAACGTCAGGCGCTCGCCTCAAACGGCGAAGCTGCGCGTCTTGCCAGCGTCGATGCGAGTGTGGCCGCAATAGCCGGCGAGATGGCCTCCAAGCTATATGGCTTGCCACTAGTGCAAGCACACATACAAGATGATCCGCATAATCGCACCCGCTTTGTAGTCATAGGGTGTTTGAAGCCTGCTGCATCTGGCCGCGATCAGACTTCGCTGGTGCTCTCTGTGCCAAATAAGCCGGGTGCAGTGTATGAACTGCTCGCACCACTGGCCAAATATGGCGTGTCCATGACACGTTTCGAGTCGCGTCCTGCGCGCACTGGCAACTGGGATTATTATTTCTATGTCGATATCGAAGGTCATGCGCAGGATGCCAAAGTGGCGCAGGCGCTGACTGAATTGGAACAGCAAGCGGCTTTTTTTAAAGTGCTGGGCTCTTATCCATTCGCGATCTGATTTTTTCTGATTTTCTTTTTTCAAAAATACTATGGCTATCCAATTCGGTCCAGATTACGTACGCGCAATTGCGCCTTATCAGGGCGGCAAACCGATTGCCGAAGTTGCACGTGAATTCGGGCTTGATGAAGCGCAGATCGTAAAACTGGCTTCGAATGAAAATCCATTGGGCATGCCTGAGTCATCCAGGCAGGCGATGCTGGCGGCAATGGCCGATATTGCCCGCTATCCGGATTCAAACGGCTTTGAATTGAAAGCTGCGATCAGTAAAAAATTTAGCGTGCCTGCAGACTGGATCACTCTGGGCAACGGCAGTAACGACATACTTGAGCTTGCCGCGCATGCGCTGGTGCAGCCGGGTCAGTCGGTGGTTTATTCGCAATATTCTTTTGCGGTGTATCCACTGGCGACACAAGCGGTGGGTGGCCGGGCGATCGTGGTACCGGCGAATAATTTCGGTCATGATCTGACTGCCATGGCAGCAGCTATAACAGACGATACGCGCTTAGTTTTTATCGCCAATCCGAATAATCCGACGGGCACTTTTATTGATGGCGCTGCCATAGCGGCATTTCTGAAAATGGTGCCGCCACAAGTAGTGGTGGTGTTGGATGAGGCCTATACCGAATATTTATCAGCACAGCAGCGCTATGATGCGCTAGCCTGGGTAAAACAATATCCAAATTTGCTGGTCTCGCGCACATTGTCCAAAGCGTATGGCTTAGCAGGATTGCGAGTGGGTTTTGGTATTGCTCAGCCGGGCCTGACTGATTTACTCAATCGCATACGTCAGCCATTCAATGTGAATTCCCATGCGCAGGCAGCAGCAGTTGCCGCGCTTGCTGATGATGTGTTTTTGACCAGGAGTGCAGAGCTCAATACTGAAGGCTACAAGCAGATGGTTGCCGCATTTGAGAGCATGAACATTGAGTATGTTCCATCCTCCGGCAATTTTGTCTTGATCCGTGTTGGTCAGGATGATGCTGCGGGTGGGCGCGTCAATCTGGCTTTGCTTAAACAGGGTGTGATTGTGAGGCCTGTTGCTAACTATGGTTTGCCGCAATGGTTGCGTATCTCTATCGGTCTGCAAGAAGAAAATGCCGCATTCATTCATGCATTAAAAATGGCACTGGCCTGATGGCCGGATACATCCTGTGCTGAAAAAAATCACGATCTTCGGCGTAGGCTTAATTGGTGGCTCATTTGCACTGGCACTAAAAAAAGCTGGCGCAGTGGAGACGGTAATTGGCGTTGGTCGACGCATAGCAACATTAGAACGCGCACTTGCATTGGGCATCATCGATAGCTTCAGTACCTCGACAGCAGAAGCCGTCAAGGGTGCTGATCTGATACTGATTGCCACACCGGTTGCGCAGACCGCTGCAATACTCGCTGCAATCAAACCGCATCTTGAATCTGGCACGGTGGTGACGGATGCAGGCAGCACCAAATCTGATGTTGTTGCCGCTGCACGTGCTGCATTAGGTGAAAAAATTCATCAGTTTGTGCCGGCCCATCCGATTGCAGGACGTGAGCAAAACGGACCGGATGCCGCACTCGCTGATTTGTATGTCGCTAAAAAAGTGGTGATCACACCGCTGCCTGAAAATAATCAGCAAGTAGTGGAAACCGTTGCTGCTGCATGGCGAGAATGCGGCGCCATCATTCATCAACTCGATCCCGGCCAACATGATGCGGTTTTTGCAGCAGTGAGCCATCTGCCGCATTTACTCGCGTATGCGCTGGTCAATGATATAGCCAGCAAACCACACGCTGCGCTGCTGTTTCAATTTGCCGCCAGTGGCTTTCGCGACTTTACGCGCATAGCCGGGTCTTCGCCGGAAATGTGGCGCGACATTACCCTGGCAAACAAGCAGGCCTTACTTGGCGAGCTCGATTCTTACACGACTCAGTTAGCGCAATTGCGTGCGTTGTTAGTCAGTGATGACGGCGCGGCGATTGAGGCGATATATGCGCGCGCGCAGCAGGCACGAGAAAACTGGATTAATACAATTGAATCTGGCAATCAGGGTTCAGATAAACAAAAATCGATAGAGCAGGGTGGAGAGTAATGAAGCATTATCCGCATCACCTAGACCTCAAACCTGCCGCTGTCGCGCGTGGCGTGATTCGTTTGCCGGGATCGAAAAGTATTTCGAATCGTATTCTTTTGTTGTCTGCATTGGCTCGTGGCCAGACCGAGATCAAAGAGCTGCTAGCATCTGACGATACCCATGTGATGTTAATGGCTTTGCAAAAGCTGGGTGTACATTGGCAGCAGCATGGTCAATCACAAGACTTCATGGTTGAAGGTGCCGGCGGTACTTTTCCAAATCATGCAGCCGATCTTTTCATGGGCAATGCAGGTACGGCGATACGGCCACTGACTGCGGCATTGGCCGCTATTGGTGGCGATTACACTGTGCATGGTGTGGCTCGCATGCATGAACGCCCTATTGGTGATTTAGTGGATGCGTTAAATGCGGTTGGTGCCAACATCACCTACACCGGTAACGCCGGCTATCCGCCATTGCACATACAACGCGGGCGCGTGCATCCACAACAGATGCAAGTGCGTGGCAATGTCTCTAGCCAGTTTCTTACGGCCTTGTTAATGGCCGCGCCTTTAATGGCGCGCGAACATGCGTTAACGATTGATGTTGTCGGCGAGCTGATCTCCAAACCATATATAGAAATTACGCTCAATCTGATGCAGCGTTACGGTGTCTTCGTTGAGCGCAATGGTTGGTCATCATTCACCATTTCGCCTGGCCAGCATTACATCAGTCCGGGCAGCATCCATGTGGAAGGTGATGCCTCATCGGCTTCTTATTTTCTTGCCGCTGGTGCGATTGCGGGCGGGCCCGTCAGAGTAGAAGGTGTCGGGCAATCGAGCATACAAGGCGATGTGCGATTTGTTGAAGCTTTGCAGCAGATGGGCGCGCAAATCACTATGGGTGAAAACTGGATAGAGTCGCGGTCTAGTGGCGTTTTGAAAGCCATCGATGCTGACTTCAATCATATTCCTGATGCAGCCATGACGATAGCTGTTGCAGCACTGTATGCCGATGGCACATCACTGTTGCGTAATATAGGCAGCTGGCGTGTCAAGGAAACCGACCGCTTGTCTGCCATGGCAATTGAGTTGCGCAAATTAGGCGCGTTGGTGGAAGAGGGTGCAGATTATCTGCGCGTAACACCGCCCGTTTGTCTGGAGCGTGCTGCCATCGATACCTATGATGATCACCGCATGGCCATGTGTTTTTCTCTGGCTTCGTTAAATGGCGCTGCAATACAAGGAACACAGGTGCGCATCAATGATCCAAAATGCGTGGCAAAAACATTCCCGGATTACTTTGAAGCTTTTGCAAGTATTGCCCATGCTGACTGAATCACGAGCCTATACTTTATGACTACGCATCACTCGCCTGTCGTCATCACCATTGATGGCCCCACTGCATCCGGCAAAGGCACCGTTGCAAGTCGTGTGGCGGATGCGTTGGGCTTTGCGTTGCTTGATTCAGGTGCCCTCTATCGACTTACCGCAATTTCAGCCATCAATGCGGGCATAGCATTGACGGATGAGCCGGCATTGGCGCATTTGGCGGGTAGTCTGGAAGTGAATTTCACAGCCGACAAAATTCTCTTGTCCGGCAAGGATGTAACGGACACCATTCGTGCTGAAGAAGTTGGTGTGGCGGCTTCCAAAATCGCCGTCTTGCCTGCTGTCAGAGCAGCATTAGTAGACTTGCAGCATCGGTTCTTGCGTGCACCAGGCTTGGTGGCTGATGGTCGTGATATGGGCACCGTCATCTTTCCTGATGCATTGCTTAAAGTCTTTCTGACTGCCAGCGTGGAAGCGCGCGCTGAAAGACGATATAAGCAATTGATTGGCAAGGGTTTTCCTGCTAATATGGGCGCCCTTTTGCAGGATTTGAGTGAACGTGATGCACGCGATACACAGCGAGCCCTCGCCCCACTAAAACCAGCGGAAGGTGCACATATGCTGGAGACCTCGTCGATGACGATAGAAGCAGCGGTTGCGCAAGTACTGGCCTGGTATCGTGAGGCCGTGCAAATTAAGTAGTTAATTTAGCGGTTAATTGGCTAAATGATAATGAGTAAGTGGTACTAAGTATCAAGTTTTAAGTTTCAAGCAGTAAAGGTGCCCTGTAAGGCGCAATGCTTTGCAAGGTGTTGAACAACCCTAACCCGATCCCCGGCAATTCCGCCGTTGGTTGGCTAACCTCTCTAAACTATGTCTACTGTTGCTAATTCCCCTGCATCATCCGATCCAGAAAGCTTTGCTGCGCTATTTGCAGAATCGTTGTCACGTCAGGATATGCGTTCAGGCGAAGTTATCTCCGCCGAAGTAGTTCGTCTCGATCACAATTTCGTGATCGTTAACGCCGGCTTAAAATCCGAAGCGTTTATTCCCATCGAAGAATTCAAAAACGATAACGGTGAACTCGACGTCAACGTTGGAGATTTCATCTCCGTTGCCATCGAATCACTGGAAAACGGTTTTGGCGACACCATACTGTCGCGCGATAAAGCCAAGCGTCTGGCCTCATGGCTGTCGCTGGAAAAAGCGATGGAATCTGGTGAGTTAGTCACTGGTACGGTCAATGGCAAGGTCAAAGGCGGCCTGACCGTTCTGACCAACGGCATTCGCGCTTTCCTGCCGGGTTCGCTGGTTGATACCCGTCCTGTAAAAGACACTACGCCGTACGAAGGCAAGACCATGGAGTTCCGCGTCATCAAGCTCGATCGCAAGCGTAACAACGTCGTGTTGTCA
>CAIVDH010000209.1 GCA_903904635.1 uncultured Burkholderiales bacterium
CACACTGGACGAGCTTGAGCAGATGCACAAATTAAAAACCGGTGCATTATTGGCCGCATCGGTTACGCTGGGCGCGCTGGCAGGTAAAACATTACTGGCGGCAGAGGCCGCTGCCTTGCATGTGTATTCGCAGGCGATAGGACTGGCGTTTCAGGTGGTTGATGACATACTGGACGCCACCGCCGATTCGGCAACGCTAGGCAAAACTGCAGGAAAAGATGCGGCAAATAATAAACCGACTTATGTATCAATTTTAGGGCTGGACGCGTCGCTTGTTCTGGCAGAGAAGTTAAGGCAGGATGCCCATCATGCACTGCTGCCATTTGGCGATGGTGCAGAGCGCCTGCGTGAACTGGCTGATTTGATCGTGCAGCGAAAAGCGTGAAGCGTGAAGCTTAAAGCCTGAGACAGTAAAACAGTCAATATGACATTATTAAAAAATATAAATTACCCCGCAGATTTACGTAAATTGTCACGCAGTCAATTGCATGCGCTCGCTGATGAGTTACGTACTTTTTTGCTTGAGTCGGTTGCACAAACAGGTGGACATTTATCTTCCAATCTCGGCACCGTTGAACTGACGATTGCACTGCATTATGTATTTAACACCCCTGAAGATCGCATCGTCTGGGATGTCGGTCATCAAACCTATCCACATAAAATTTTAACTGGCCGGCGTGACCGCATGCCGACTTTGCGTCAGCAAAATGGCTTGTCCGGTTTTCCGCGTCGCGATGAAAGCGAGTACGACACCTTCGGCACAGCGCACTCATCAACTTCAATTTCTGCTGCGCTGGGTATGGCGTTGGCTGCGCGTACCAAAGGCGAAAGCAGGCACGCCGTTGCCGTTATTGGTGATGGTGCGATGACAGCGGGCATGGTGTTTGAGGCGCTCAATAATGCCGGCGTTTATGATGATATAAATCTGCTGGTGGTACTCAATGATAACGACATGTCGATATCGCCACCGGTGGGCGCATTGAATCGTTATCTGGCGCGTTTGATGTCGGGTAAATTTTATGCGGCTGCCAAAAACATGGGCAAGTCCGTGTTGCCGCCATCCATGCGTGAGCTGGCAAAAAAATTAGAAGAGCATGCCAAAGGTATGCTGGTGCCGGCAACGCTGTTTGAAGAATTTGGTCTCAACTATATTGGCCCGATAGATGGTCATGATCTTGAGTCGCTCATTCCTACGCTGCAGAATCTGAAAAATCTCACGGGCCCGCAGTTTCTGCATGTGGTCACGAAAAAAGGCCAGGGTTATAAACTGGCTGAGGCTGATCCGATTCTTTATCACGGCCCGGGAAAATTTGATCCTAGCGAAGGCATCAAGCCTGCTGTCAGCAAAACGACTTATACGCAAGTGTTTGGTGAGTGGTTATGCGATATGGCGGTGGAAGATGGCAAGCTGATCGGCATCACACCTGCGATGCGTGAAGGTTCGGGTATGGCGAAATTCGAAAAATATTTTCCTGATCGTTATTATGATGTTGGTATCGCTGAACAGCATGCCGTAACCTTTGCAGCCGGTCTGGCTTGCGAAGGCATGAAGCCGGTAGTGGCGATTTATTCGACCTTTCTGCAGCGCGCGTATGATCAATTGATACATGACGTGGCATTACAAAATCTGGATGTCACGTTTGCGCTGGATCGCGCCGGACTGGTAGGCGCTGACGGCGCAACGCATGCAGGTAATTATGATATTGCTTTCTTGCGCTGCATACCGAATATGGTGTTGATGGCAGCCAGCGATGAAAACGAATGCCGTCAAATGCTCACCACTGCTTATCGTTATCCGGGTCCTGCTGCAGTACGTTATCCGCGCGGTGCGGGTACGGGTGCTGCCATTAAGCCAGAATTAACAACCATAGAGCTGGGCAAGGGCATCATTGCCCGTGAAGGTGAGCGTGTAGCCATACTGTCTTTCGGCACCATGTTGGCGCCATCACTCAAGGCCGCAGCAGAACTCAATGCAACGGTAGCCAATATGCGTTTCATTAAGCCTTTGGATACTGCACTGTTGTTGCAGCTTGCTGCTACCCATGATTTGCTGGTGACGATAGAAGAAGGTGCGATCATGGGTGGCGCCGGTTCTGCGGTAGCCGAAGTATTGGCTGCTGCTGGTGTGGTCAGGCCATTATTGCAATTAGGATTGCCAGATAAATTTATTGATCATGGTGAAGTGCCGCAATTGCTCGCGCAGTGCGGATTGGATGCAGCAGGGATTGTTGCTTCGGTTAACCATCGCTTAAGTAATATTGAGTCTAAGGTGGAAGCCAACAGTCATTGATTAGCAATTCTAGTAATGCCAAATAAAAACGATGCAAAATAAAAATGTTGCGTCGTTTTTTATTTTAAAAATAGAATTTTTTTGATGTCATGACGGGATAAATTTTGCTGCAGAGGTTACCGATGAAAGATTTATTTTTCATTAAGAGCTAAATTTATGGATCGTATTACCTCGCCGCATGCATCATCTTCTACGGAAGAGTTGCATGCTAATGAGCATCACTCAGTATCACCAGTTACGTCAGATACGATAAAGAAATTATCGCCTCCTAAAATGCGTCAATCAGAGCAGAGCGTTGATCAGTCTGTAATAGTACCTGCCGATTCGCCCAGAGGTCGCCATCAAATGGGTAGCGTTAGCTCTAAAAGACTCGCTAAAGAAAAATCAGAGGCAAATGATGCTACCGCTCTCAGTGCAACACTAAAAAGCATGAGCGCAAAATCACTCATCGATGCACTGATGAATTTCAATACGGTTAATCATGATGACAAAATTGTGCAGTGGGAGAGCTGGTTGCAATCGCATGGCGTCTGTCATGCGCTGATCCGGCAATTGCAATTGCAGGCAGAATTCATTAACGTACTTGGATTAACTTTGTCGGCGCCATCTTCGACGAAAGAGGCCGTTGGCACATCTTCCTCCCCCACTGTTACAGATAGCCGGCAGCGTCGACAGCTATGTACGCACATGCTCTCGGGTCTGGAACAAGCACAATCATTTATATTACTCTATGCAGAAAAATTCGACGTGCCCGATTCAGCTAAGAGCGCAACGCAAAAACTGATTCAGGAGCAGGTAATTTTTTTTGCTGATGTAGCAAAAGCTGCGCATCTTGATCAAAGTAAACTCTTTAAATATCAATTGCCCAAGGTTCTCAGTAGTGCGATATGGCCTGAAAAAATGGATGAGCAAAAGCTGAAAATAAATCTTGAGAGTATGGGCTTATTCGTAATCTTGTCAGACATTATGGTTTCAATAGTAAAGATAGCGCGGCAAGCAAGAACGCAGTCTATGGCGGGTATGCAAGAAGATGTGCAGTTGTTAATTAAGCAGACCTTGCAAGCTGATTTGAGTGACTTAGCCCTGGCTGCGATCAAACAGGCAACAACGCATCTACTAATGCAAGCCGAACAGCGCGGCCATGCATTCCAAATATCACGTTATCTGCTCACACAGTTTTATGCATTGTTCGATCAACAGCTAGATGGCATCAGGCAGGCATTTGGTTTGCCGCTTAAGTACTGACTCTTTAAAAAGCAAAGCTTGCGTCAAAAAATATTTTTATCCACATTAGCACTCAATATTTATTTCTTAAAATGAATCCTGCATCGACTAGTTCATCCAAAAAATCAGCGTTTTCTAATTTAAACAATAACGCAGATGGAAATAGGGGGCTTACCCTCTCAACACAGCGCCTGAATATTGTTAATAGCAATTCTATGCCGCGTCTTTTGCAGCCGGATTTAGGAAGGAAGCGTTCATACAGTCAGATGGAAACGAATCAAACGAGAAATGTTGTACCCAAAAATATAGCGTCCAGTGAGCCTATACTTTTGGCAAGAACCCAAAATAAATCCCCGATACACCAAGGTCAGACGCTAGTTGACTGCTTCAAAATTATTGTTAAAGGCCAAAAGTTTGCCGAAATGAAGAAAGTGATCGGTAGTGGTGCTCTGGCGCTGGACGCGCTGGATATTGATACCCTAAATACGGTCTTAATTCATGCTGTAAAAAAAGGTGATGATGAGGTGGCCGAAAAGTTAATTGTTGCCGGTGCTGATATGAGTGCGCCAGTCAGTCAGGGTGAATCTGCTTTCGCGATTGCTGGAAGAAAACGCGATATCGCCCTATTAAAGTTAATGTTGGCCCGTGGTGCTGATGTCAATCAATCAATTGATCGTGCCGGCAATACACTCTTGCATCTGGCCACATCGAATAGTAGCTTTGAATTTCTGCAGACATTGCGCAAATTTAATGCCAGATTTGATTTGCTTAATCAGGCTGGTTTTACGCCTTTGGGGTTGGCAATTTTTAGTGGTGAAGTAAGCGCTGTGGAAAGCCTGTTAAATTGTGGTGCTGACATAGATCAGGTGCATAGTGCCTGTCCTACTGCGCTGATTCTGGCGGCAGTCGCAGGGCAGACGGAGGTTGCGAAATTATTGGTCAGTTATGGTGTGGATCTTGATGTGCAAGATCCGAGCGGCTCGACGGCCTTGATTTATGCGTCGCACTATGGCAGCAGTGAGTTGGTGCGCCTGCTACTTGAAGGCGGCGCCAACCAAGGGCTGGTGAACAGTAAAGGTTTTACTGCCATAGCACACGCTGCCCTGAAACAACATACCGCGATATTCAATTTATTACTCGAATATGGAGGGGTTTACCAACAGCCTCTGCCTGGCCCAACGACTCTGAGAAGTGAGCCCATAGTTCCACTCGTATTCATCACACCAGCCGCAGCACCTGAAATCACCCCAACAGCCGCAGCACCTGAAATCACCCCAACAGCCGCAGCAATCATGGGCGATGGACTGGACTTTGCAGACGTGGAAAGTTTTTTTAATTTTGATCTGCTGCCAGATTATTATCCTCAGTAACTTAGAAGCTCTATCAAAATGCCGCTAGTCGGCGCTCATTTTGATAGAGCTTCTTAATTTGCCTTAATTCGTGCTCTAGCAATTTATACGTCGCGCTCCCGACCCTTTTGCCAAAGCACGTCACCACCGCCTGCATGGCGATTTAATACCCTTGCCAATACAAATAGCAGATCCGAAAGTCTGTTCACATATTGTCTAGGCTGGGCATTTAATGTATCGGCTTTGCCTAATGCAACGATGGCACGTTCAGCGCGCCGGCAGACTGTGCGGCACACATGGGCTTGCGATGCGGCGCGTGAACCGGCAGGCAAAATGAATTCAGCAAGCGCAGGTAGCGTGGCGTTATATTTTGCCAGTAGCGTATCTATACGCGCGACATGCTCTTCTTGCAGTAAGCTAAACCCCGGTATGCATAGCTCCCCACCCAGATCGAACAGGTCATGTTGAATCGTGATGAGCTCTTCTCGCAAGTCAGCTGGCATATCTTCACAAAGTAAAAGACCCAGGTGGGAATTGAGTTCGTCCACATCGCCCATGGCCTGAACCCGCAGCGCATCTTTATAAGTACGGCTGCCGTCGCCTAAGCCGGTGGTGCCATCGTCGCCGGTGCGCGTAGCTATTTTGGAAAGTCGAGTGGCCATGTTAAGTAAATTAAAAATGAAGTCGGCTGAGAATACGGGAAAATGACGAAATTCGCTGGCCTTATACTAATTTCAGGGCTGTTTCTATGGCCGGTAATCGGCTTAATACTGCAGTGCAGAGTAAAATATTGATGTTATGGAGAAATTTTAATGAATCATCCCACCCCGCTGGCATCATTGAAACGACCATTGCCGGAGGCTTTTTTGGTCTCTTTGCGCGCATTGTTCGGCGAACGATTGTCTACCACGCAGGCCATGCGTGAGCATCACGGCCGCGACGAGTCCTCTTATGATCCGATGTTGCCGGATGCGGTGATCTTTGCACACTCCACCGAAGAAGTTGCCGCTGCTGTGAGTTTGTGCAATCAGTACCGGGTGCCGGTGATTCCTTATGGTACGGGCACGTCCCTCGAAGGCCATATTCTTGCGTTGGCCGGCGGCCTCTCAATTGATTTATTGCAGATGAATCGCGTCATTGCCGTCCATCCCGAGGATTTGACGGTGACGGTGCAGCCTGGTGTGACCCGCAAGCAGCTTAATGTAGAAATAAAAGATAGCGGTTTATTTTTCCCTATTGATCCGGGTGCCGATGCTTCATTAGGTGGCATGGCGGCTACCCGCGCTTCGGGTACCAATGCAGTGCGCTATGGCACCATGCGTGAAAACGTATTGGCACTAACAGTTGTGACTGCTGAAGGCAAAATCATCAAGACTGGCACACGTGCGAAAAAATCTTCAGCCGGCTACGATCTGACCCGATTATTCGTTGGCAGTGAAGGCACGCTGGGCATCATTACTGAAGTCACGCTCAAACTTTATCCGCAACCTGAATCTATCTCTGCTGCAGTCTGTTCATTTAATGATATTGCTAGCGCAGTCAATACCGTCATCGTGACGATGCAAATGGGTGTGCCGGTTGCGCGCGTAGAATTTTTAGATGAGAACGGTGTTAGAGCGATCAACAAACACGATAAGCTCACGCTGCCTGAAAAGCCGCTGTTGCTGTTTGAATTTCATGGCAGCGAAAATGGCGTGAAAGAACAAGCTGAGCTGGTGCAAGACATCGCCAATGATCATGGCGCGATCGGCTTTGAATGGGCCACGCGTCCTGAAGACCGGTCCCGTCTCTGGCAGGCGCGTCACAATGCGTATTTCGCGCTGCTGCAATTGCGCCCGGGTTGCCGTGCAATCTCTACTGATTGTTGTGTGCCTATTTCGCAGCTGGCAACCTGTTTGCTGGAAACCAAAGCCGATTGCGAGCGTGAAAATCTGGTGCACTCCATTATCGGCCATGTAGGCGATGGTAATTTTCATGTGCAGATGATGGTGGACCCGAATGATCCGGCTGATATTGCGCGTGCTGAAGGGGTAAATGCCAGAATGGTGACGCGTGCTATTGCCATGGACGGCACTTGCACCGGCGAGCATGGCGTGGGTCTGCATAAAATCGATTTTCTGATACAAGAGCATGGAGAGGGCGCCATTGATACCATGCGCGCGATCAAGCATGCACTTGATCCAAATAACATTCTTAATCCGGGCAAAATCATACGCTGGTGATTCCCATTTCAGAAGTAAAGTAAGGCACACATGGCAACACGCATTCCCCCGGTACATGCACTTTCTGCGTTTGAGGCTGCTGCACGCCACGGCTCTTTTGCCCTGGCTGCAGAAGAACTTTGCATTACGCCTTCGGCGCTCTCACATCGCATACGCTTGCTTGAAGAATTTGTTGGTGAGCGTTTATTCTTGCGTGATGGCCGCAATGTCGGGCTCTCTGAATTTGGTCGTCGTTATCTGGATGTGGTGCGGCAGGCGCTGCGCACGCTGACTGATTTTCCTATGCCGCGTCGCGCCGCTTCTGCGCAACCACGCATTAAGCTCACTTTGCCGCCCACGTTCGCGCGCTACATGCTGGTGCCCAGACTGGCATCATTTACGCAAGCGCATCCCGATGTTGCCGTTGAAATTTATTTGTCGGTGCCGCTTTATGATTTATCCACTGCAGAGAGTGATGTGGAAGTGCGCTTTGGTGCGGGCAAATATCCGAATTTGCAATCAGACATGCTATTTGCCGAGCCCACTTTCGCTGTGGCCAGTCCCGCTTATCTCAAGCAAGTGGGGGTAATCAATACGCCGGCTGATCTGGAAAAAGCCACATTAATACGCTCGGCACTGGAGCCATGGCAGCCATGGTTTGAGGCAGCAGGATTGGACTGGCCTGAGCCAGCCACCGGCATACGGGTGGATGATCTGGGTTTGCTGCTTGAATTAATTAAGCATGGTCATGGTGTAGGGCTCACGCGTGAACATTTTGCCCGCGAGATGATGGAGCGCGGCGAAATCGTCAGATTATTTGATCTGCAAATGGACACGCCTCCGCATGCTTATTACGTGGTCTATGAAAAAGCGATACGTGACCGCCCCGAGGTGTCGTTATTTCTGGATTGGATGCAAGACACTTTCCTGGCTGTCTGATGAGTAAGGCCATAGATTAGGGACAGTAATTCTCTATTGACCCGGCTGGAATAAAAATATTCATCTGATGACGCAAGCTTTTCAGCTAAATCCATGCGCAATTTTGTATTTATTGCCTCAGCATTCGTTAAACTACCTTTCCTAATTTAAAAAGCCGCACACATTATTGGTGCTGCGGCTTTCATTCTGTATTGAGCCAGGCTATGAACGCACCGACAGAAGCACCATTTGCTCTTTCCCGCCAGCGTGAGGTGGTGGCCGCATTGCGTAGCGTGTTGCCTGAAAATGCAGTGTTATTCAATGAAGAGGACACGCGTCCTTATGAGTGCGACGGCCTGTCTGCCTATCGGCAATTGCCTATGGTGGTGGTGTTGCCGAAAACAGAGGCGCAGATTATTGCGATTTTAAAAATCTGTCAGCGACTCGAAGTGCCTATCGTGCCGCGTGGCGCCGGCACCGGTTTGTCAGGTGGTGCCATGCCGATTGCGGATGGCGTAGTGCTTTCTACTGCGCGCCTGAATAAAATTGTCAGGCTCGATCCGTATGCGCGTGTTGCAGTAGTGCAGCCGGGTGTGCGCAATCTGGCTATCTCTGAAGCAGCCAGCTCGCATGGTTTGTATTACGCCCCTGACCCTTCCTCACAAATTGCCTGCAGCATCGGCGGCAACGTCGCTGAAAATTCGGGTGGTGTGCATTGTCTGAAATACGGACTCACTGTGCACAATGTTTTGCGGGTGAGAATGGTCACCATTGAAGGCGATGTTGTTGAGCTTGGCAATGAAGGGCTGGATGCGCCCGGATTAGATTTGCTGGCAGTTTTCATCGGCTCAGAAGGCATGTTGGGCGTGGTGACGGAAGTCACAGTCAAGCTGGTGCCCAAGCCACAAAAAGCGCGCGTGATCATGGCCTCATTTGATGATGTCGTCAAAGGCGGTAATGCGGTGGCCAATGTAATTGCCGCTGGCATTATTCCAGCTGGGCTGGAGATGATGGACAAGACCAGTTCGCGCATGGTTGAGCCATTCGTCAAAGCTGGCTACGACACCGATGCCGAAGCTATTCTGCTGTGTGAATCCGATGGCACGCCAGAAGAAGTGGAAGAAGAAATCGCGCGCATGACCGAGGTGTTGAATGCTTCTGGCGCCACAGCGATTGCGGTTTCTCATGACGAAGCTGAACGCATGCGATTCTGGTCTGGTCGTAAAAATGCTTTTCCGGCAGCAGGACGCATTTCACCAGACTACTATTGTATGGACGGCACCATACCGCGAAAAAAACTGGCGCAGGTATTGCTCGGTATCGCCGAGATGGAAAAAACATTTAATCTGCGCTGTGCCAATGTGTTTCATGCAGGTGATGGCAATTTACATCCGCTGATTTTGTTTGATGCCAATCAACCCGGTGAATTTGATCGCGCTGAAGAATTCGGTGCAGCCATACTCGAGCTATGTGTTGAAGTCGGCGGTACCATCACGGGCGAGCATGGTGTCGGTATAGAAAAAATTAATTCCATGTGTGTGCAATTTTCTGATGCAGAGCGTGCGGCATTTTTTGCAGTCAAGCGCGCTTTTGATACAGCCTTCTTGTTAAATCCCGATAAAGCCATTCCTTCACTAGTGCGATGTGCCGAATACGGCAAGATGCATGTCCAGCGTGGTCAGCTCAAATTTGCTGATTTGCCGCGTTTCTAAAAGCGATATAAAAAAATACGATGGAACAGCAACTGCAACAATTTAAAGAGCGCATTACTGCGGCAACTGCGCATAAAACCGCCTTGCGTATAAAAGGTAATGGCACCAAAGACTGGTATGGGCAGAGTCTTACTGGTGAAGTGCTCGATACGACAGCGTATAGCGGCATCGTTGCTTACGACCCGACTGAACTGGTGATCACTGCGCGCTCCGGCACGACGCTGCGTGAAATTGGCGCTGCGCTGTCTGCAAAAAATCAAATGCTCGCATTCGAGCCGCCTCGCTTTGATGGCATGGCAACAATAGGCGGCATAGTCGCCAGTGGCCTGTCTGGTCCGCGCCGACTGGCTGTGGGTGCGGTGCGTGATTTTGTATTGGGTGCGGTACTGATGGATGGCCAGGGTGAGGTGCTGCATTTTGGTGGCCAGGTGATGAAAAATGTCGCCGGCTACGATGTTTCGAGGCTCTTGACTGGCTCCATGGGCACGCTAGGTTTGTTACTTGAAGTCTCGGTCAAAGTATTGCCGCGTCCTTTTGCGCAGCATACGCTGACGTTTACGATGTCAGAGCAGGATGCGCTGCGTCAGATGAATGAGTGGGGTGGACAGCCGCTACCAATTTCTGCCACCAGTTGGCACGACGGTGCGCTGGCAATTCGCTTGTCTGGCGCGAAAGCGGCAGTTGAAGCAGCGATTAAAAAAATGGGCGGTAACGAAATGCCGCAGTCTGAAAAATTCTGGGACAGTCTGCGCGAACAGAGCCATGATTTTTTTGCTGACACATCACAAGGCCTATGGCGTTTGTCGTTACCGAGCGTTGCGCCGCAGCTGGCTTTGCCAGGTACACAATTAATTGAATGGGGCGGTGCGCAGCGTTGGTTAAAGACCGACGCTGATGCCACCATGATACGTGCTGCAGCAACTGCTGCAGGTGGTCATGCCACCTTGTTTAAGGGTGGCGACAAATCTGTTGGTGTATTTCATCCATTGCAGCCTGCAGTGGCACGCATACATCGCAACCTGAAAAATGCTTTTGATCCGGCCGGAATTTTCAATCCGGGTCGCATGTACCCTGAGTTTTAATATGCAAACCAATCTCGCTG
>CAIVDH010000210.1 GCA_903904635.1 uncultured Burkholderiales bacterium
AAGCAACTTTGAAAGCCGGATCGGATATCCCCAGCCCGGTTCGCTTCCGCGCCGGGCCACCAAGTACGCAAAGCCTTCGATAGTAATAATGGGGGCTTTTTGCTTTCCGCTCATCTGGAGTATTAAAATCTAACGCAAATCACCATTCATTTGAAAGTGCCCCATGCTGCCTGACCCACTTCTTGATCTTCAATTTCACCGTGATGTCAGTCTCTCCCCTGCCCAGATCTGGGAAGGCTTAACTAATCCATCTATCTTAATGAAGTGGTTTTGTCCGAGGCCATGGAAAGTTATAGCGTGCGAAATCGATCTACAGCCCGGTGGCATCTTTCGAACGGTAATGCAATCGCCGGAAGGCGAAATAATGCCCGACAACACATGGTGTTTTTTGGCTATTGAGCCACAGAAACGATTGGTCTGGACCAACGAGTTTGGCCCCGGTTTTAAGCCAAAGCCGCAACCCAAAGATGAGAATCTTGGATTCTTCTTTGTGGTTGACCTAAGGCTTTCGCCACTTAACAGTGGTGGAACATCGTATATCGCTCATGTGATGCATCAGAGTGAAGCTAATAAGCAGGCGCATGAAGATATGGGCTTCCAGCATGGCTGGGGTGCATCACTTGATCAATTAGTTGAGTTAATACAATAAATTTACTTGCTCTGCATTCAGTAGTGGATTCTAGATCAGTCATCCTCAGCCCGGTTCGATTGCGCCCCGGGCCACCAGTTATGCGAAACCTTCGTTAGCAATATCGGGCATTTTATGTTTTTTAGAACGGAGAGCCGAACCCTCGAGAGCCCGGTACTTTGTGAAAACGAGATCTGAGACGCTTCTGTGGCTCTCAAGGCAAGCAGTAATGCTAACGCTCAATCAAAGATCTCGCTGAGCCATGATTTGTGCTTGTAGTGCTTCTTTTGTCCAGAGTAAGAATGCTCGTAGTCCCTAGATGGATGCGACGATTCCTGATGACGCTCGTTGCGATACTGCACAGCTTGTGCGGGTGACTGAGCCGAACTCTGGGCGGCAGCACGATCGAGCAGTTTGTCGAGCTCGCCACGATCCAGCCAGACACCACGGCATTGCGGGCAATAGTCGATTTCAACGCCTTGACGCTCGCTCATCACGAGCGATGTATTGACACAGGTTGGACATTTCATCGTTGTTACCTCCTCAGGATGGCCGCTTATTCGTTCGAACCAAAGCCGAACAAGTGCAGCAGACTGGTGAATAAATTAAAGATCGATACAAATAGGCTGACAGTTGCCATTACATAATTGCGCTCCCCGCCATTCACTATCGCGCTCGTTTCGAACAAGATCAGTCCGGCCGACAAAAATGCAACCATCGCTGATACCGCCAAGGCAAGCGCCGGCATCTGTAAGAAAATCGCGGCCAGACTGGCGAGAATAGAGACCACCATGCCGGCGAAGAGCAGTCCGCCCATCCAACTGAAGTCGCGCCGGGTAGTAAGCACCCAAGCCGACAGGGCAAGGAAGATCGCACCGGTCGTTGCAAGCGCCATGGCAATCGTGGTTGCGCCACCAGGCAAGCTAAGAGTACGGGAAAGCAACGGCCCAAGCGTGTAGCCCATAAAACCGGTAAGCGCAAACACAGCAGGCAAAGCCCAGCCACTGTTTTTTAATTTGTGGATCGCAAACAGCAGTCCAAAATAGCCTGCCAATGTCAAGATCAAGCCGGGTGCGGGCAGCGCCATAGTGACACTAAGAAAAGCCAGGGCTGCGGCAAATAACAAGGTCAGGGACAGCAGCGCATAAGTGTTACGCAATACCTGCTGCGCATCTGAAGGCAGGGCAGTGAAAATACTTGTGCGTGGGGTATCGTGCAGCCCGGTTCGTGCGCGAACAGTGACTAGGTTGTTGGGGTTTTCCACGTTGTCCTCCAAAAGTTCAAGGGACACCCATGATGCAAAATTCGAGACTTCGGAAAAAGCAGAAATTTTCTTATTGAAACTTCGTTAAATGCTGTAGTTTTTTCTTTGAGCCTAATCAGTATCTACGTAACAATCTCAGGATTCTGAATTATCCGAACCGTTACACAGCCTTTTCTAAATATGCGTGAAAAACGCCAACATGAACCTCAGCATCATCAGCCCCATCCGACCATAAGTCAGTGCTGCGAAAACAAACATCAAAAGTTCGTTGTTTATTCGAAGGCAATCCGTGAGCAGCCGCATCAGGAAAAGTATATTCCGGAGATACACCAACAACCACTCCTGTCTTCCCTCTTATATAGGCGGGCATCCTGACATGACCGGGCACAAATTCAGTCTTTACCGTAACCCTATCCCCAATCTTTAGTTCAGGTAGATTTTCTGGTGTTCCTCTACCCGCTTTTTTGCCATGCGAAATTGGGACATATGCGCCAGCAGCAGCGTTAAGTACTTCGTGCTGAATCAATCCTTTTTCGATACATATTGTTGCAACGGCCGTAAACGTGCGTTCAAAATAACTCGCGCCGATGTAGTGACGCGGATCCATACGCTCAATTGCATAGCGAAACTCATCCATGTTGTAAACGTGGCGAGCAACTAATTTTCCTGAAATGCCAGTAATCCTGATTTCCCAAGATTCATAAAATGGCTCCGTTTTTCCTAGAAGCGTAACCCGTCCAAAACCTTGACGCCCACCGAGGTCGTGAAATCCATCCATCTTTAGCTCCTTAATAAACCGTTGTTCGTGGAAGTTTGCACGTAGGGCTCTTCAAGTCGAGCAACACCGATTAAAGATTC
>CAIVDH010000211.1 GCA_903904635.1 uncultured Burkholderiales bacterium
AAATTATTCAGGTGCTCCAGTGATTTTGACTTAAGTCAATGTAATTGCATCGGCGCATCAGTAGACTTCGAACCGTCTGAGAACTGCGCCATTTCTGAAGCGCAGTTGGTGAGGAGCGACGAAGATGGTAGATGCAAAAACACTGGTATCCCCAATTCAGAATGTGGATTTTGATGCCAAATTAATCAGTAAGCTCAGCCAGTCTGGGCCGCGTTATACGTCCTATCCCACTGCTGATCGCTTTACCGATGCTTTTCATTACCGAGATTATTTGCAGGCTGTGAATGCGGTGCGTTCAAGAGGTTTGCGGCATCCGATTTCGCTTTATATCCACATACCCTTTTGCGATACGGTCTGCTATTACTGTGCCTGCAATAAGATCGTGACAAAAAATCGCGAGAAGGCCGCGACCTATCTCGGCTATCTGAAACGTGAAATTACTATGCAGGGTCGGCTGTTTGCCGGCATGAATCAGGTTGAGCAGCTGCATTTTGGCGGTGGCACGCCGACGTATCTGTCAGACGCGCAGATGGATGACTTAATGCAACATCTGCGGCACTGGTTTAATTTTGCCCCTGATGCGCTAGGCGAATATTCGATAGAAGTTGATCCGCGCACTGTTACGCCTGAACGCATACAGCGTTTACGCGAACAAGGTTTTAATCGCATCAGCTTGGGTGTGCAGGATTTTGATGTGGATGTACAAAAAGCGGTCAACCGGATACAGCCGGAGGATATGACGCTGGCAGTCATTGATGCGGCGCGAGCAGCAAAGTTTCGTTCAGTGAGTATTGATCTGATTTATGGTTTGCCTAAGCAGACCATTGCCAGCATGGCGCAGACGCTTGATAAGGTGGTGGCAGCAAACCCGGATCGGATCGCGATTTATCATTATGCGCACTTGCCGCATTTGTTCAAACCACAGCGTCGTATTCTGGAACAGGATATGCCTGCAGCTGATGTCAAGCTCGACATGCTTGCACTTTGCATACATACGCTCAACGCGGCAGGCTATGTATACATAGGTATGGATCATTTTGCCAAGCCGACTGACGATCTTGCGATTGCGCAGGGGCAGGGACGTTTGCATCGTAATTTCCAGGGTTATTCAACGCAGTCTGAGCTAGATCTGGTGGCCATGGGCGTGTCTGCAATTAGTGCGGTGGGTTTGAGTTATAGCCAGAATATGAAAACGTTAGATGCCTACTACGACAGGCTCGATCAGGGCGAGTTGCCGGTTGCACGTGGTTACAAGCTGGTGATGGATGATGTGATGCGTCGCTTCATCATACAAATGTTGATGTGTAATTTTGAATTATCGATACGCTCGCTGGAGCAGGCTTATCCGATTACATTTCAGCGCTATTTCGCAGCCGAGATGGAAAAATTAAACGAAATGGTGACACTAGGTCTTTTGACGATGGACGATGACTGGATCAGTGTGACTTTGAAGGGCCGTCTGCTGATACGCAATATTTGCATGATATTTGATCGCCACCTGAGAGAGGCGCGGCAGTTACAATCAGAGCCATTGCGTTATTCCAAAACTCTGTGAGTTGTTAATCTTTTGAATAGTCTTGCGCTACTTCCTGTTTTTTTAATTGGCTTGTTCGGCGGTGTACATTGCGTAGGTATGTGTGGCGGTATCGTCAGCGCCTTCTCAGTGGCTACACCGGCGCGCCGGCCGTTTCCTATTGCTGTGGTAGCAGCAGACAGAGGACGGGGTGTATTTGCCGATGGGCTCTTGCGGGTACTGGCTTTTAATGCCGGCCGCATAGGGAGCTATATGCTTGCTGGTGCCTTCGTAGCGGGGCTGGCGGGCAGTGTGCGCATGCTTACTCAGATCGCAGCACTCCAGACTGCAGGCTATTGGGCTGCCAATCTGATGTTGATTTTGTTGGGTTTTTCGCTGATGAATTTCTGGCACGGCCTCTCTTATGTGGAGATGGTCGGTCAGTTTTTATGGCGACGTATTCAGCCTTTGATGCGCCCCTTGTTACCCATCGAGCACACCTGGCAAGCGCTGGCGCTAGGTGCGCTTTGGGGTTGGGTGCCCTGCGCCATGGTGTATAGCGTATTGATGACGGCATTGCTGACGGGTTCAGTATTGCAAGGTGCGCTGGTGATGCTGGCGTTTGGTCTGGGTACGCTACCGCTTTTATTTACTATGGGTTTGCTGGGTAGGTCGGTGCAGCCATTTCTGAGGCAGCCGCGTGTTCGTTTTATTGCTGGTTCTGTGGTTGTGCTTTTCGGTTTGCTGGGGTTGGTGCGGGTTGCGACCGGCTTGTCATATGGTTTTCTTGATACCCTTTGCATCTCGCCAGTGGTGCACTGATGGGCGCTCTACTATCTCCCCAAACGCTGCATCAGGATTGTTTTCATTGCGGCTTGCCTGTGCCGCCTGGGAGCAACTGGTCTGTCAGTATCGATGCAATCGAGCAGCCTATGTGTTGCCCCGGTTGTCAGGCTGTAGCGCACGCCATCGTCGAAAATCATCTGGTTTCTTATTACCGCGATCGTGTCAGCTTCTCTCCTAAAATTGACACCCTCGTCCCTGATGCACTCAAACTTTATGACACTGATGCGCTTGCTGCGCAATTTGCTGTGCAGTTCGCTGACGGCTCAGCAGAAAAATCACAAGCAACGCTATCGGTAGAAGGCATACGCTGCGCTGCCTGCGTATGGCTGATTGAGCGTCGTTTGTCGCAAGTGCTGGGTTTATCTGAAGCGCATCTCAACGTCGCCACAGAAAAATTACAGGTGTCCTGGAATCCTGCGCAATGCAAGCCTAGTGATATTTTGCAGGCGGTGCGTGATGTGG
>CAIVDH010000212.1 GCA_903904635.1 uncultured Burkholderiales bacterium
AAGACCTGCATGCAAAAAAATCGTTGGCCATACACTGGGGCACATTTGAATTGACGGATGAATCCTTGGATGAACCACCGCGCGCATTAAACAAAGCAAAACAGCAAGCCGGCCTGACTGAAGAAGAATTCGTCATACTCAATCATGGCGGCATGCTGCGCTTTTAATGCCATCTTCAATTCAGCTGCAAACTCAGCTGCAAATGCATTACGAAATTTTCAACTTTAAAAATGACTAAGCAGACTTGTCTTTCTGCATATTGAAGTAAAGAAAGTCGGTACTTAGAATGGCCAGTCTTGCCGTTCTCTGATTGCCGCCATGCAGACTTTTTCACTGACAAATTTTTTCTGTGGTGTGCTGCTACTGGGGTTATTCAGCACTTCAATAAATAGCAATGCCATAGAACTCGATGCATCAGTCAACGAGCAAATCATCATGCTGCCCGTATCTGTAAATGGCGCCAGACTACAACTAGAAACAACTATCTTCAAACCACCGGGCGATGGCCCCTTCCCGCTGGTACTGATGAATCACGGTAAAGAACGCGGCAACCCCAATCTGCAAAAGCGTGATCGTTTTCTGGCAATGAGCCGCGAATTCGTCAAGCGCGGCTATGCCGTGGCTATACCCATGCGCAAAGGCTATTCAAAATCAGATGGCATTTATCGCGACTACGGTTGCAACATGAAAGACAACGGCCAATTACAAGCCGACGATGTGCAGGCTGCCTTCAATGCAATCCGGTCTCAGTCCTGGGTAGATGCACAACGCATTGTTGTTGCAGGCCAGTCCTACGGCGGGCTGGCCACAATGGCCTTGGGTACGCGCGAGTTACCGGGCGTGCGGGGCTTGCTAAATTTCGCGGGTGGCTTGCGCATAGACGGTGGAAATTGTAATTGGCGCAATGCACTGGTAAGTGCCTTTGCAGATTACGCAGGTAAGACCAAATTACCCAGCCTGTGGTTCTATGGCGCAAACGACAGCTATTTTGATCATGCGCTGGCAAATAAATTAATGCAGGCTTATCAAACCGCAGGCGGTCGTGCGCAATTAGTCGCGTTTGGCAAATTCAAATCCGATGCGCATGGCATGGTGGGCAGTCATGATGGCGTACCCATATGGTGGCCGCAGACAGCGCGCTTTCTGCAAAGTATAGGCATGCCGTTTATAGAAACGATTACATTAGCCGCCCCTTCCAAGCCCGCAGCCACGCATTTCGCCGCCATTAATAATGTGGCAGCCGTGCCTTATTTATCCGACAGCGGACGCGAAGGCTACAAACATTTTCTCACCCGTTCAACACCGCGTGCCTTTGCCATCGGACCGGGTGGCGTATGGAGCTGGGCAGAAGAAGGCGATGATCCGACTGAACGAGTATTGGCTGCCTGCCAGAGCATACGCAACGCACCTTGTGAACTGTATGCAGTTGATGATGCGGTAGTCTGGCGCGAACCCATTAACAAAACATTGGCGGCGCAATAAGTTTAGCGACACCCAAGTTAAATCAGGATGTCTGGTTTGAAAAAGTACAAACCAGACGTTTGCGCAGCGTAGAGACATTACGGAAATCATGGCCGAGTATGACGCGCAATCCGCTAGTGCCAGCCCGATAATTAGGCGCCAGTACAGCATGCACGCCCATATGGTCGGCCAGTCGCTGCGCCGAAGCATAGTCAGATTCGTGATATTCAATACGTGTCGTCTTCAAATCGAATTGCTTATGATTCGACATGCGCATCACTTTCCATGTATTTTCAGGCAACAGCGTCTTTAACTCGCGTAATAGACCAGGTACGCCATTGCCATTGACCAGTTCAACCGGAAGTACTGATGGCGGCGTAGTTATTTCAATGGATGCTGATGAAGATGATGGTGACGATACTGACGCGGCTGCTGTCGTAGCAGAACCTGAATAATCCAATTTGTACAGCCCCGATGCCAGCTCAGTAATGTCTGCTCGTACGCCTGATTGGATAGCAGGCGCATCAATTATTGCGGCTATAGGTAACGGATTTGAGCGCTTAATTTCAGCAAGCACTAATTCCAGTTCATTCCATGCAACCATATTTTCCGGATCTAGCATCGTGGCATGATCCAGTGCTTCTTGCGCAAGCTTGAAATCCCCTTTCAAAAAATAAGCATGGCCGAGATTAGCAAAAATAGAGGCTTTATCTGGATGGGTATTTGCCAGACTAATTAATAATGCGATGGCACGATTCAAATCTCCTCGGTTGGCTTGAATGATAGCCATTGCATGCTGTGCGCCCAAATGCGTAGGATCAAGAGCCAGCGCGCGCAAATAATGTTCTTCGGCTAAGTCTATTTGAATCTGAAGATGATGCTGCTTGCCACGCTCATACGCTTTTTGAGCCGCTGCTGGTCTGTCAGCTATCGCTAGCTTATCGGACGCTGTGCTACTGAGCTGGGGAGAACTTACGCAGCCTAATAAAATACTGCTGCTAAAAAATGTCGACCAAAGTTTAATATTTTTTTTCATCGCATCACTCAATATATTTAAAATTATCCTGCCATAGCTGGCAACAACACCCGATAGATTTGCAGCATCGCCGGTCCTAGTAACACCAAAAGCAAAGTCGGGAAAATAAAAAAAATCAGAGGAAATAATAATTTGATCGCAACCTTACCGGCTGCCTCCTCCGTCATCTGGCGCCGCTTAGTGCGTAAATTTTCAGAATGAACACGTAATGAGCTACTCATGCCGGTGCCAAATCGCTCTGATTGAATCAGCATGGCAACCAGCATATCTATCTCTTCTACGCCATTGCGCAATGCCAGATTACGCAACGCCTGTTCTTTTGAAAAGCCAGTACGCATTTCTATCTGAACAAGCTGCAACTCTTGCGCAAGCACTTTGCTAGTCAGCACAATCTCGGAAGCGACGCGACTCAAGGCAAGTTCAAAACCCATGCCTGCTTCAATGCAAATAATCAGCAGATCTAAAGCATCTGGAAAATTTTCAAAAATTTCTCGCTGACGAATTTTAATTGCATGACTTAAAATCATATTAGGTAAGTAATAACCAGTAGCTGCAATACAAGCAAGTATCAGCAACATCGAAGCCGAACCCTGATCAAATAAATTTCCGCCTACCAGTAAGATCGTCACAATAGGCATCAGCATCGCCAGTACCGTTTTTGCAGTAAAAAAAAATGTGGGTGCTAAAGGCGTACGCCAACCGGCATGCATGAAGCGCTGCCGCATCGGGGAATTTTCCCAATTCTCCGTTGGCTGTGACAATTTCATCAATGGCTGACCAACGAGCAGTAAGCGCGTAACCCACGTATCTGACTGTTCTAACTCAGCAGACATGCCAGGCTGATCCAAGTCACTTAAGCGCTGTTTTAACCGATCAGGAAATAGCAGCCAGGCAGACAGTGCAGAAATGCAGGCCACGGTTATAAAAATAATTAAAAAATACAAAATAATTTGTGTACTCATGATGGTATTTTTATAAAAATAGTGTCAATAAATTTATTTTCGTATATCGATTATTTTGCGCATCCAAAGCACACCCATTACCATCATGACTAGTGCAC
>CAIVDH010000213.1 GCA_903904635.1 uncultured Burkholderiales bacterium
ACGGAATTATTTTGCGAAGTCGATGGTAACTTCCCCAATCATCATCCCGACCCAGCGCATCCGGAAAACCTGCAAGACTTAATCAAGGTGCTGCAAACGACCGACGCAGAAATGGGATTAGCCTTTGATGGCGATGGCGACAGATTGGGCGTGGTTACCAAAGACGGTCAGATAATTTATCCAGACCGGCAGCTGATGCTGTTTGCCCGCGATGTGCTAACCCGTCATCCGGGTGCGCCGATTTTATATGATGTTAAATGCAGCCGCCATGTCGCTGCTGTAGTGACTGCAGCCGGTGGCGTGCCTATGATGGGCAAGACCGGGCATTCGCTGGTGAAAGCGGAAATGCGCAAGACAGGCGCACCCCTGGGTGGCGAGATGAGCGGTCATGTGTTTTTCAAAGACCGCTGGTATGGCTTTGATGACGGCATGTATGCAGGCGCAAGATTGCTGGAGCTGGCCAGTCGCATGCAGGACATCACGGCAGAATTAAATGCGCTGCCGCAGTCGCTCTCTACGCCTGAATTACAGATCACGGTGGGTGAGGGTGAAAATCATCAGTTAGTCGCGCGTCTCCAGCAAGAGGCAAAATTTGACGAGGCAAAGCAGATCATCACCATTGATGGCGTGCGGGTGGAATATGACGATGGCTTTGGCTTAGTGCGCGCCTCTAACACCACGCCTGTGCTGGTGCTGCGCTTTGAAGCAGAAAACGCGATGGCATTAAAGCGGATACAGCAAGCCATGGGTCGCGCGATATTGGCTGTGAAGCCAGATGTAAAGCTGCCGTATTAAACATTATGCAGACTTCATATGCCCATGCAGAAAATGTACCTGCTATCAGTACAAAAGAATCAGAATTTTACGAAAAAGTATTGCCAGATTTTATCTGGCCAGCAGCTGAGAAGCTGTATCACAGTATTTTTTGCAGTGAAGCGCATTTAAGACTGCACGGTAGTATTGAGCGCAATACCTGCGCATGGGTAAGGCGTAAAAACGGGAAAATCATAGCCTTGCTGTTATATACCCGAATAAATGGCGTAGTAAAAGTAATCAATGAAGTCATCAAAATTACCGATGATGATCTCTCAGTATTTTCTATTGCAATATTCAAACGATATAAAAATATATCAGCGCTTATTTTTCATGCAGTGCAGTTAGAAAGACAGATAGTCAAGAAGATATCGTATCCATCACAATGTATAAAATTTTCAGAAGATTTTATCTTACAGCTACTTGATTCAGAAAAAAAAATGGCTGGAAAGTTTATCAAAACAGACACGAGAAAAAATTCGCTATCACACACGTCGTAGTCAGCGTAAACAAGCTGATCTGATTTTTAAGCACGCGATGGGTAGTCAAATTTGTAATGCAGACGTTTCAGCAATTATAGAAATGAACCGCGCCCGTATGAAAATCAAAGGTCGCAAATTTGGCATAGATAGCGTCGAAGAAAATAATCTAAAAGCTTTAATGCGCGAGCGCGGACTCGTCACCATGATGTATGCCGAAGGCAAACTATGTGCTGGATTGCTATCTACGGTCTGCGACAAAGATGTCTTCATGCACGTGATTGCACATGACCCTGCCCTTGATGATCTGCGTTTAGGTTTTTTGTGCTGCTGCCAGACGATACAACTCTGCATTGCAAACGGCATGCAGCGATTTCATTTTTTATGGGGAGAATATGATTACAAGACCAGATTAGGTGGGCAGCGTCAGGAGCTAGTGGATCTGGTTATATATAAAAGCTTATGGCACACCATATTGCATCCCAAACTGGTGGGCAAAATATGGCTGGGCTCATTGCGTCAAATTTATCGTAACTGGCATAAAAAAAATCAAGGAGTGCAACATGTTCGTTGATACCCGGCAGATGGGTCAAGGTAAGGAAATCGTTACTACAGTTTGTATCATAGGGGCTGGTATAGCCGGTATCACCATCGCAAGAGAGATGGAGAAAAAAGGCTTGGACACCTGTTTGCTTGAGAGTGGCGGGATGGATGCAGATGACGCAACGCGTGATTTATATCGTGGTTCATCAGTTGGAATGGAATATCAATTTGCAGATGGATGCCGCGCTAGATTTTTAGGTGGCAGTAGTAATTGCTGGGGCGGCTGGTGTCGTCCGTTGGACGCCTGGGATTTCGAAAAAAAAGATTGGGTACCGCATAGTGGCTGGCCATTCGGTCTGGATGAATTATTATCCTACTATCAGCGTACACATGAACTGCTGCAATTAGGGCCTGTAAATTTTGATCCAGACTATTGGGAGCGCGCCATCAATCGCGATGATGTACGACGCATTCCTTTCACAAGTGGTCGCGTGCGGGATTCAATTTCACAATTTAGTCCGCCAGTGCGCTTCGGTAAACGCTACCGGCATGAGTTGAAGGTTGCACGCTATTTGCGGGTTTTTTTGCATGCCAATGTGACGCAAATTATGCAAGATCGTGATGTCAATAAAATTACGCATGTCAAAGTAAAAACACTATCAGGCAGCAGTATGACAGTACAGGCAAAAATTTTTATATTGGCGACAGGCGGCATAGAAAACGCCCGTTTGCTATTAGCATCGAATCAGATTGAAGCTGCAGGTATAGGCAATCGCCATGATCTGGTAGGGCGGTATTTTATGGATCATCCGCGGCTCTTGTCTGGTAGTGTGAAATTCGCACCAGCCTGGGCAGGTAATAAGCTTTATGACATCAAGTACAACTATATGAACACGGCAGTGTCGGCTAATGGTGTACATATCGCCTCACAATTTGCACTAACAAAGGAAACACTGGCGCAAGAAAAAATACTAAATGCGCGCATTTGTTTTTGCTCTGAATTTCCGGGTGAGGGTAGTGAAGGTGCTAAAGCGCTATTTAGATGCAAACAGGCTTTGCTAAAAAAAGAGCAGCCTGGTTTTAGTTTTGCGAGTGATCTGGCAACTATGCTAAGTGAGCCTGTAAATACACTAAGTTATGGCTTTACCCGGCTATTTCATCCGCGCGCATTAATTAAAAATATAGGATTTCAGGTCATCGTTGAACCAGCACCTGACCCCGATAGTCGCGTCAGTCTTAACATGCAGCAGCGCGACAGTTTGGGTATGCCGCGTGTGCAAGTGCAATGGCGCTTGAATGATTTAGTACGCCGTTCCGTAGACCGTTCAATCGAACTCGTTGCACAAGAGCTGCAAATGTCGGGTGTGGCGCAAGTAAATTTAGGCCCTCGTATAGAAGGGGGCGTGTGGCCTCCTACTTTCGAGAAAGAAGGTACCTGGCATCACATGGGAACAACACGCATGCATGATTCACCGTCGTATGGTGTGGTCGACAGCGATTGTCGTGTGCATGGCATGGCGAATCTTTATATTGCAGGCAGTTCTGTATTTCCAACAGCGGGTGCAAATTTTCCGACTATTACCTTAGCGGCCCTGGCGCTAAGATTGTCCCAGCATGTGATATCAAAATTCAACACTACTACGACGCAGTTACCTGATCATTTGCTTGCGGCTAGCGCAAACAGTGAAAATATCAATCCGGAGTCAGTAGCTGCATCAATAGGTTCATCGGGGCTTCCTGCTGTTTAAAATTATGCAAGGTGTATTTTTTAACACCTAGGTGGAAAAAAATAACGGATAAAGGCAAAAAAAAATACGCCTCAGACTATGTAATCGCATCACAGAGAAATCTGCGATGCGATTTTTTTTGATTTATTAAAAGATAAAAAATTTCTTCTTAAAAAAATTCTGATTTCTCTTCGGAACTAATTTCCAAAATTCATCCTCTTACACAGGCATTTGCATGAGATCTGTGTGAAATCAGATCGTATCAATTTAAGGGAGAATATTTTAATGTTGAACGCATCATTTAATGGAAAATCACTACGTGCTGTATCGCTAACCGCGATGGCTAGCGTGTCGGTAATGTTGACGGCATGTGGTGGTGGATCTGGTACGGCTAAATACACGATAGATTCTGCCGGCAATCTGACAGCAGCACAAGCGACTACGACAGCAGCAAATGGTACGGTAACAACTACGTCCCTCAGTTCTACGACTACTGGCGCGACTACCGGTGCGACCACAGGTACAACTACAGGTACGACTACAACAACCACACCAGGTGCTACTACAGGTACGACTACAACGACACCAGGCGCCACTACAGGTACGACTACAACCACACCAGGCGCCACTACAGGTACAACTACAACCATACAAGTTGCTCCCTTTGGTCAGGCTGCATCAAGTTATACCTTAAGCTTTCAAGATGAATTCAATACATTCAATACCAGTGTCTGGAATGATCGCATCTGGTACGAAGCTAGTAACCCAACCAAAAACTATACAGTCTCAAATGGTTCATTAAAAATCTGGCCGCAGCGTGACGCTACCGGAAAATTCTTTAATCGAACAATAGACACTGATGGCAAGTATTATCAGACTTATGGTTACTTTGAAATCGAAGCCAAGCTGCCAATTGGTAAAGGTACGTGGCCGGCATTCTGGTTGTTTAATCATATAGGCTCACGCCGCCCTGAAATTGACATCATGGAAGCCTATGCCGGTGGTGGACCTAACAGTGGTTGGTCAGATGCGAATTTTCATCCGACAGCCTATGCGCCCACTATCTGGCTTGATGCTGGCAGACTAGGAGGAACCAAAACTATACTCACGCCAGATTTATCTGCAGCTTTCCATAAATATGCGCTGAAATGGGAACCGAATAAACAGACATTCTATTTTGATGGCAAAGAAGTGTATTCCGCCAATGTGACTATGCCAGATCCTATGTATATCATGCTGGATCTTTGGTATGGCAGCGCA
>CAIVDH010000214.1 GCA_903904635.1 uncultured Burkholderiales bacterium
ACCGATAGGCACACCAAACTGCTGGCGGGTTTTCAGATACTCAACCGTGGCCATGGTCAGCGCTTCCATCGCACCCACCGCCTCAGCAGCCAGCAAAGCCACGCCATAATCTGCAGCATGATCCAAGATAGTAAAGCCCTGTCCGACTTTGCCCAGCAACGCCGCAGACGATACCTGCACATCCTTGAATGTAATGGTCGCTGCGCGCATGCCATCATTAGTACGATAGTCTTGGCAATGTATGCCTGCCGTATCAGCCGGCACGGCAAACAATGTAATGCCCTCCGTATCTCGCTGGGCACCTGCGCTGCGTGCAGAAACAATCAGGTAACCTGCCTGCGCACCATGCAGCACCACGCTCTTGGTGCCATTAATGCGGTAACCATCACCTGAAGCCGATGACGATACAACAGCAGTCGTCGCAATATCATGCAAATCATGCCGTGACTGCGGCTCACCCAACGCACAAGCGAGTTTCAATTCACCGCCGGCTACGCGTTCCAGCAAAGCCTCATGACCACCGGCCAGCTTCAGAAACTGCACACCCAATGCCGTCGCAAAAACAGGCTCAATCATCAGCGCGCGACCCAGTTCTTGCATCACCACCATCATGTCAATTGCCGAGCCATTAAAGCCGCCCTGCTCTTCCGGTACCGGCAAAGCCAATACACCCAGCTCTGCCAGTGCCTGCCAAGAGGAATCAGAGACACCGCTTGCGGAGTGAATAATTTTTTTCCGGGTATCGAAGCTGTAATCTTTTTCAGCCCATCTGCGAACCGTATCGGCGAGCTGCTGTTGTTCTGCGTTCAGATCAAAATCCATAATGTCCTCACAGTCCTAAAATCATCTGCGTGATGATATTTTTCTGAATTTCATTGGAGCCACCGTAAATAGATGTTTTACGATAGTTAAAGTAATAAGGCACCAGCGGTGCGGCATCATCATTGCCAGCAATGCTATGCGGCGTTTCACCTTCCAGATAAGCAGGATCAAACGGCATCGCCAAAGGGCCCACCGCCTCCACCATTAGTTCAGTCAGCCGCTGCTGTACCTCGGTGCCCTGCACCTTCAGCATCGAAGCCTCTGGCCCCGGGCCGCGTCCTTTGGCTTCTTGTGAAATCACACGCAACACCGTCACTTCCAGCGCCATGAGTTCAATCTCAAGCGCAGCAAGCTTGGTGGAAAATAAGGCATCCTCAATTAAGGGCAAACCATTTTTATGTTGCGACGTCGCGATGCGCTTAATAAAGGCCAGCTCACGTTTGGAGCGGCCAACTGCAGCGATATTCGTGCGCTCATGACCGAGCAAATATTTGGCGTAAGTCCAGCCTTTGTTTTCTTCGCCGATCAGGTTACCAACTGGTACGCTGACATTATCGAAAAAGACTTCATTAACTTCATAGTCTTCATCCAACAGCATGATGGGGCGCACTGTAATGCCCGGCGTTTTCATGTCTATCAATAAAAACGAAATACCTTCCTGCTTGCGCACACCGGTATCGGTACGCACCAGGCAAAATATCATGTCGGCATGTTGTGCCAGCGTCGTCCAGGTTTTTTGACCATTAACAATGTAGTGATCACCCTGGCGTTCAGCGCGGGTTTTTAGTGAAGCCAGATCAGAACCCGAACCTGGCTCCGAATAGCCCTGACACCACCAATCCTCACAAGACAAAATACGCGGCAAATAATGGCGCTTCTGCGCCTCACTGCCAAAAGCGATCAACACGGGCGCCACCATATTCACACCAAAAGGCATAATGGCAGGCGTGCCTACGCGTGCGCATTCTTCTTCCCAGATATGTTGCTGTACTTTGCTCCAGCCAGTGCCGCCATGTTCTACCGGCCATGCGGGTGCGACCCAACCCTTGCCAGCAACGATGTGATGCCAACAGACATAATCAGCGCGTGAGAGACGTTTGTGGTTAAGTACCTTGTGCTGCAAATCAGCAGGCAAATGCGATTCAAGCCAGCTACGTACCAAATCCCGAAAAGCCAGATCTGCTGGCGCGTAGTTCAAATCCATACTGCCTCCGACGGTTTGTTTTATTTATTAAAAGCACGACCGTTCGGATGGTACACCAACATTGCAAATCAGAGGTTTAAACAAAAACGCGGCGCACCAGGCGCCGCGCACCGGTTTAATTTACATACGAATGAAACGCGTCAGG
>CAIVDH010000215.1 GCA_903904635.1 uncultured Burkholderiales bacterium
CCTGCTCCTCCTGCACCTGTTGCAGTTGCTCGACCTGCTCCACCTGCGCCGCCTACTCCACCTGTTGCAGTTGCTCGACCTGCTCCACCTGCTCCACCTGCTCCACCTGCTCCGCCTGCGCCACCTGCGCCACCTACTCCGCCTGTGGCAATTGCTCCCGCTGCTCCCGCTGCTCCCGCTGCAGCCGCACCATCAGCATCAATTAAAACTGGTGTCTCAATTTCGGCAAGCTACAGCACAACTAACGCCAAGCCCAATTATCCGTCCATGTCAAAACGGTTGAGTGAGCAAGGCACGGTAATATTGCGCGTGCAAGTGAAAAGCGACGGCACGGCGGGCGCAGTCGAAGTAAAATCCAGCAGCGGCTTTCCTAGATTGGATCAAGCCGCCATCGATGCAGTGAAAACCTGGCGCTTCAATCCTGCTACCAACGATGGCAAGCCGGTTGATGAATGGTACCCAGCACCCTTTACATTTAAACTTCAAAGCTCTTCTAATTAAGCGAACCAGTATGAACGACACACTAAACCAGAATCTCGGCTTTGCGCATTATTGGGCGCAGGGCGACGCTGTTTCACATAGCGTTGCATACATACTCATACTGATGTCCATCGTCAGTTGGTATTACATACTCTCCAAAGCATGGACTTCCTGGCGTATCCGTCGCAGCGCCACCGCAGTGGATGGATTTTGGGATGCACCCAGCATGACAGATGCAATTGCGTTGCTTACTCACGCTGACACCGAGCATATTTATGCCCCATTAGCATCGCATGCCGTAGAAGCTGTCAGTGTCAAAGCCAACTCGGCCTCTTTAAATGCCACCGTCGACCCCGGTGAACTGGTCACGCGCACGCTACGTCAGCAAATAAACCGGGTTTCATCACGACTGGAAAATGGCCTGACATTATTAGCCTCAGTCGGCTCTACCGCTCCATTCATCGGCTTATTTGGAACGGTCTGGGGTATTTATCATGCACTGGTTGCTGTATCAACATCAGGCACCATACAAATCGACAAAGTCGCTGGTCCGGTTGGTGAGGCGCTCATCATGACTGCAATCGGATTGGTTGTGGCAATCCCGGCGGTACTTGGATATAACGGTTTTACCCGTGTTAACCGCGTAACGTTAGCTGAACTCGATGCATTTGCGCACGACCTGCACGCACACCTGACCACTGGCGCTCGCGTCAGCACCAACCGCAAGCCGGGTTAAACACGGGAGACCAATATGGCGTTCGGCGGATTCAACGACAATAATAATCAAGCACCAATGGCGGAGATTAACGTCACCCCCATGGTGGATGTGATGCTGGTGCTGCTGGTGATTTTTATCATTACAGCACCATTATTTACCCATGCAATCAAGCTTGATCTGCCTGATGCAAAGTCTGCGGCAGCGCCAGAAAAACCTGAAACCATCACCTTGGCAATTAACGCAGAAGGCAAGCTATTCTGGAATAACGCCGAGATCAGCCAGCCAGAACTGGCCGGGCGTTTTGCTATCGCCGCCCAGAAAAAACCCTTGCCAGAATTGCACCTGCGCGCCGACAAATCTACCCGCTATGAGCTCATCGCCAAGGTCATGGCTGACGCCCAAAATAACGGCATGACCAAAATCGGTTTCGTCACCAATACCAACTAAGTCCCAAACGGTGGCAGCTGGCAGGACCTGAGCCGGTATAATGAACGGCTCATCATTCACTGTCTGCTCCACCCGTCATGCAAGAAAAATATAGTCCGTCCGAGGTCGAACATTCGGCCCAAGAACATTGGCAAACCATCTCTGCGTATAAAGCGGTAGAACGTGCTGTCGACGCGCAAGGGCGCGAGAAGAAAAAATTCTACGCCTGCTCCATGCTGCCCTACCCTTCAGGCAAGCTGCACATGGGCCACGTGCGCAACTACACGATCAATGATGTCATGGTGCGCAATCTGCGCATGAACGGCTATAACGTTCTCATGCCCATGGGTTGGGATGCATTTGGCATGCCCGCAGAAAATGCAGCCATGGCTAATGGTGTACCGCCTGCACAATGGACTTACTCGAATATCGAGACCATGAAAAAGCAGATGCAGGCCATGGGTCTGGCAATTGACTGGTCACGTGAAATGACGGCCTGCCGGCCTGAGTATTACAAATGGAACCAGTGGATGTTCCTGAAGATGCTGGAAAAAGGCATCGTCTACAAAAAAACCGGCACGGTGAACTGGGATCCGATAGACCAGACAGTGTTGGCCAATGAACAAGTCATCGACGGCCGCGGCTGGCGTTCCGGCGCGCTGATTGAAAAGCGCGAAATACCGATGTACTACGCGCGCATTACGGATTATGCCGAAGAGCTGCTTGATCATGTCGAGCACAAACTGCCAGGCTGGCCAGAACGTGTGCGCATCATGCAATCAAACTGGATAGGCAAATCATCCGGTGTGCGCTTTGCGTTTCCCCATCAGATCGCAGAGGCTGACGGCAAGCTGATCAACGATGGCAAGCTTTGGGTATTTACCACGCGCGCTGACACCATCATGGGCGTGACTTTTTGTGCCGTAGCGCCGGAACATCCACTAGCCACCCATGCTGCACATACCAACCCTGCACTGGCTGCATTCATCGCCGAATGCAAGCTCGGCAGCGTGATCGAGGCTGACATGGCCACGATGGAAAAGAAAGGCATGCCAACTGGCTTGTTTGTTACGCATCCACTGACGGGCAAGCAAATTGAAGTCTGGGTGGGCAATTATGTGTTGATCACATATGGTGATGGCGCGGTAATGGGCGTGCCAGCGCATGATGAACGTGATTTCGCATTTGCAAAAAAATATGCACTGCCTATAGCCGCCGTCATCGCAGTTGATGGCAAAACATACAGCACCGACGCATGGCAGGAATGGTACGCCGATAAAGAACATGGCGTCTGCGTCAATTCCGGTAAATATGACGGGCTCTCCTATCAGGCTGCAGCCACAGCTGTGGCCACTGACTTGGCCGCGCTTAACCTCGGCGAGAAAAAAATCACTTACCGGCTACGTGACTGGGGCATTTCGCGCCAGCGCTATTGGGGCACACCGATTCCTATTATTCACTGCAGCGATTGTGGTGATGTGCCAGTACCAGAAAAAGATTTGCCGGTCGTGTTACCAGAAGATTGCGTGCCAGATGGCAGCGGCAATCCACTCAACAAACACGAAAAATTCCTGAAAGTCGATTGCCCAAGCTGCGGCAAACCTGCGCGCCGCGAAACCGATACCATGGACACGTTCGTTGATTCGTCCTGGTATTACATGCGCTACTGCTCACCTGGCAGCAACGATGCAATGGTCGATACACGCAATGATTACTGGATGCCGATGGATCAGTATATCGGTGGCATTGAGCATGCTGTCCTGCATTTGCTCTATGCGCGTTTCTGGACCAAAGTTATGCGTGATTTCGGCTTGATTAAATTCGATGAGCCTTTCATTAATTTACTCACGCAAGGTATGGTGCTGAACGAAACCTACTATCGTGAAGAAGCGTCTGGCAAAAAAATCTGGTTCAATCCGGAAGATGTCATCCTTAGCCTGGATGAAAAAGGTCGCCCACTTTCAGCAACGCTAAAAACGGATGGTAAGCCCGTCGAAATTGGCGGTACTGAAAAAATGTCGAAGTCGAAAAATAACGGTATTGATCCACAAGCACAAATCGATCAATACGGCGCTGATACTGCTCGACTGTTCACCATGTTTGCTTCACCACCTGAGCAAACACTGGAATGGTCAGGCGCTGGTGTAGAAGGCGCACATCGTTTCTTGCGCCGTGTATGGGCCTATGCACATACACAGTCTGCATTTATAGCCGGCATAACTGCTGCGCCCCTATCTGGCGAAGTATCTGCAGCAGTCAAAACCCTGCGTCGTGAAATGCACAAAATTCTGCAACAGGCAGATCACGACTACAAACGTATGCAGTACAACACTGTTGTATCAGCCTGCATGAAAATGCTAAATTTGCTCGAAGCAGCTAAGCTCGGTGATAGTGCCGCAGACAAAGCTGCAGTCAGCGAATGTCTGGCTATATTTTTGCGTGTGCTTTACCCTGTCACGCCCCACATCACGCATGCACTGTGGCAGCAACTAGGCTACGCTAAACAATTCGGTGACATACTTGATGCGCCATGGCCGCAAGTTGATGCCAGCGCGTTAGAGCAGGCAGAAATAGAACTCATGATTCAGGTAAACGGCAAACTGCGAGGCAGCATCATCGTTGCCAAAGATGCTGATAAAGACAGTATAGAAAAAGCTGCATTAGCCCATGAAAATGTAAAAAAATTCATAGAAGGCAGCCCGAAAAAAATCATAGTCGTACCGGGCAAGCTGGTCAATATCGTTGCATAAGGCGCAGAACATGAATTCTTCACGGCGTATCGCTCTTACCCTTTTGATGGTGGCTACACTAAGCGCCTGTGGCTTTCAGCTGCGCGGCTCACGGGCAGACTCGCGCATGCCATTTAATTCTGTTTATCTCATAGTGGCAGCAAGAACACCACTGGAACGAGATTTGCGCAGCACCATACTCGCGCAAGAAGGCGTCATCATTACAGCCGACGCAAAATCAGCTGACGTAACCATACGCGTGATATCTGCCACAGAAGAGAAAAAAATTCTGACATTGAATGCACAAGGTCAGGTCCGTGAATACAGCCTGATCTACCGATTGAACTTCGATGTCAAAGATAAAGCCGGGAAAATCATGCTAGCCCCTACCGAGCTGGCCCTGCAAACCTTCATGAGTTTCAGCGAATCACAGGCACTCGCAAAAGAGACAGAAGAAAAAATGGTCTTTAATGATTTGCGTGGCGATGCAGTCAGCCAAATCGTCAGACGTCTGGCTCGCCTGAAGCCAGAAGACGCAGAAAAATAATATCGCTATGCAGCTACGCGCCGAAGCACTTGAAACCCATCTGGGAAAAACACTGGCGCCGTTGTACGTTATCGCCAGCGATGAGCATTTGCTCGCATTGGAAGCGGCTGACAAAATTCGTACATGCGCACGGAAAAATGGTTATACAGAACGGGAAGTGTTGGTCGTCGAGCGTTATTTCAACTGGGGCACATTACTCAATGCCAGCCAGTCTCAATCATTATTTGGTGACCGCAAACTCTTAGAGCTGCGCATGCCAGGCGGCAAACCGGGCAAAGAAGGCGGGCAGGCACTGCAAAGCTATGTGTCTGGCATGACAAAATCATCTGTTGCTGAAGACACGCTGACTCTGATCACTCTGCCCAAACTTGACTGGGCAACACAAAAAAGTGCCTGGGTAAGTGCGCTACAGCAGGCTGCAGTATTCATAGACATACCACTGATAGAACGCTCGCAGCTAGCTAACTGGATAGGTGAGCGGCTAGCCGCACAAGGACAAAGTGCTGAAAAATCAGCATTGGAATTCATGGTGGAACGCGTTGAGGGTAATTTATTAGCTGCTCATCAGGAAATACGTAAACTGGCGCTGCTGCACCCTGAAGGTCGACTGACTTTTGAACAAATACAAGACGCTGTATTAAATGTCGCACGCTACGATGTGTTCAAACTTTCCGAAGCCATGCTGGCTGGTGACATAGCGAGACTGACACGCATGCTAAATGGTCTAAAGGGAGAAGGCGAAGCACTGCCATTGATATTGTGGGCGGTCGCTGAAGAGGTGCGCACACTACTCAAACTGAAGCTAGCCATGAATGATGGCCGACCATTACCCATGCTGCTTAAGGAATACAGAATATGGGGGCCACGTGAAAAAATGATGGCACCCGCACTTTCGCGCCTAAAAATACACACACTCGAAACAGCACTAGGACAGGCAGCGCAAATCGACAGAATGATAAAAGGATTGAGAGCAAAACAATTTGCTGGCGATGTGTGGGACGCATTGCTACAACTCGGTCTTAATATCGCTCGTGGTTAAAAATCTAAAATTTTTAGAAAAAGTTGGAAATTATGACGATCCAAAATTACATGAATACAGTTGGGATCGCTGCACGCAAGGCTTCGCGTGCAATGGCCAAGGCTGATACTGCGTCCAAAAATCGCGCACTCATTTTGATTGCTGCAGCGATTCGTCGCGATGCCGCACAGCTCACAGCGGCCAACCAACAAGATCTGGATGCTGCAGTTGCAGCTGGTCTTGCTCCTGCAATGCTAGACCGACTTCATTTATCCGACAAAGCGATTGCCACCATGGCAGAAGGACTGGAGCAAATTGCCGCCCTGCCCGATCCTATCGGCGAAATCAGCAATATGAAATACCGCCCTAGTGGCATACAAGTGGGACAAATGCGTGTGCCGCTAGGTGTCATCGGCATCATCTATGAAGCCAGACCCAACGTCACCGTCGATGCTGCGGGCTTGTGCATCAAGAGTGGCAATGCCACGATACTACGCGGCGGCTCTGAAGCGATTCATTGCAATCAGGCGCTGGCAAAGCTGGTGCAAGAAGGTCTGGCTGGTGCTGGCTTGCCTGCGGAAGCAGTACAAATCATAGCGACAACTGACCGTGCAGCAGTCGGCGCGATGATCACCATGCCGCAATATATAGATGTCATTGTGCCGCGTGGTGGCAAAGGTCTGATTGCCCGTCTGATAGAAGAATCTACGGTCCCGATGATTAAACATCTCGATGGCATCTGCCACGTTTATATCGATGACAAAGCCGATCTTGCAAAAGCACTACCCATCGCTTTCAATGCCAAGTGCCATCGCTATGGCACCTGTAATACGATGGAAACTTTACTCGTTGCGCGCAGCATTGCAGAAAAAGTTTTACCTGAACTGGCTAAACTTTATGCGGACAAACAAGTCGAATTGCGCTGCGATGCGGAATCAAAAAAAATCCTTATTAACTATCCCTACTTGAAAGACGCGACCGAAGAAGATTGGCATACCGAATATCTGGACGCCATACTGTCGGTAAAACTTGTCGCCAATGTCGATGAAGCGATAGATCACATTAATACTTATTCATCTCAACATACCGACACTATCATCACGGAAGACTACAGCCGCGCGATGCAATTCTTGCGCGAAGTGGATTCAGCGTCGGTCATGGTCAATGCCTCTACGCGTTTTGCAGATGGATTTGAATATGGGCTCGGTGCAGAGATAGGTATTTCTAATGACAAGCTACATGCTCGCGGGCCGGTCGGACTTGAAGGTCTGACCTCATTGAAATATCTGGTGCTGGGTCACGGCGAAGTAAGGGTGTAAACATGCTCTGGATTAAAGCATTCCATATTGTTTTAATCGCTTCGTGGTTTGCGGGGCTTTTTTATTTGCCGCGCATATTCGTCAATCTGGCGATGGAAACTGACTTGGCTGCCACCAGTAGGCTGCTACTTATGGCACGCAAGCTATATCGCTTCATGACCATACTGGCCGTTCCAGCATTAGCTTCTGGCATCTGGCTGTTGCTACGTTATGAAATCTGGCTAAATAGCGTATGGATGCATGCCAAACTAGCGTTAGTCATCGTACTCATTGGCTACCACCATATGTGCGGCAGCATCTTGAAAAAATTCGAACACGGGAACAATACTCGCAGCCATGTGTGGTATCGCTGGTTCAATGAAGCACCAGTATTAGGCATGTTTGCCATCGTTGTGCTGGTAGTAGTCAAACCATTTTAATTATAAAAATCTATCCATCATGCCCAAGCAAATTGAATATTTCGTCGC
>CAIVDH010000216.1 GCA_903904635.1 uncultured Burkholderiales bacterium
CGCGAGATGATATTTGATCGCATAGTCACCTTCGAACATACCCTCTATCTTGCTCTTGAACGCAGCGCTGCTATGCAGGCGTGCGACTTCATATTCATCTTTATAAGCCATGAGCTTAAACAGATAACGCGCCACCGCTTCAGTCAGCCGCTGTGATTGCGGTGCGCCGGAAATGGCGCCTTCGGCTTTGCGTACTTGATCAACAAAATTTTTGTACGCTTCAGCATAGGCGGCATTTTGATATTCAGTCAGGAAGCTTACACGCCGCTTGATCGCATCATCCAGCGATGGTGTGCGTTTGAATTCTATGACCTGCGCCGGCGCCAGAATTTTTAATTCTTGCTCCACAGCGGAAAGATCATGCGCTGCAAGCCTGCCCCAGGCGAATGATTGCTGATTGAATTCTATGGATACGCCATTCAATGCAATTGATTGCAAAATTGAGGCTTCGGCCAATGGCACCCAACCATGCTGCCATGCATAACCCAGCATGAACATATTGGTGGCGATCGCGTCACCCATTAATGCTGTTGCGATTTTTCCGGCATCAACAGCTGACACAGATTCGGTGCCGCAAGCTGCACGAATTTTTTCTTCAGCGCCGGCATCAGGATATTTCCAGTCCGGATTTTTAACAAAGGCTGCCGTAGGTGCAAGCGTGGAATTAATCGCAGCATGCGTGCGACCCACACCCATGCGTGACAAGGCATCACGACTGGCTGTGACGATGACGTCACAGCCTACGATCAAATCGGCTGCGCCCGAACCGACACGCGTGGAATGAATATGCTCAGGCGTATCAGCCAGCCGCACATGCGATAAAACCGGCCCGCCTTTTTGTGCAAGACCGCTCATGTCTAACACCGTACAGGCTTTGCCTTCTACGTGTGCCGCCATAGCCAGTATCTGCCCGACCGTTACCACACCGGTGCCGCCTATGCCCGTGACCAGCACGCCGTAAGGTTGTGCCGTGGACGGTAAGTTAGGCTTAGGTAAATTATCTGCGCGCGACAATGCAGAAATTTTTGCGCCCTTGGCATCTGTCATTGCCGCTTTTTTCGGCTTTTTAAGCTGACCGCCTTCAACCGTTACGAAGCTAGGGCAAAAACCTGTGACACAAGAAAAATCTTTATTACAGGTTGATTGATTGATCTGACGCTTGCGACCGAATTCTGTCTCTAGCGGCTCCACCGAAAGACAATTGGATTGCACGCTGCAATCACCACAGCCTTCGCAAACGGCTTCATTGATTACGGTGCGTTTGGCTGGATCAGGATAGGCATTGCGCTTCCTGCGGCGCCGTTTTTCGGATGCACAAGTCTGATCGTAAATCATGGCAGAGATACCTGGCGCATCGCGTAATTCGCGCTGCACTGCATCGAGTTCACTACGATGACGTATGGTGACGCCGGGTGCCCAGTCAGTGGCATCCGGATATTTTTCCGGCTCATCGGTCACCACGATAATAGGACGCACACCTTCAGCAGCAATCTGCCGCGAAATCATGGCCGGGTCTAGCGGACCATCATGGGTCTGACCGCCAGTCATGGCCACGGCGTCATTGAATAAAATTTTATAGGTCATGTTGACCTTGGAAGCAACTGCCGCACGTATGGCCAGCAAACCTGAATGAAAATATGTGCCGTCACCTATGTTGGCGAATACATGTTTTTCAGTGGTGAATGGCGCATGACCTATCCAGGTTGTGCCTTCTGCACCCATGTGGGTAAAGGTTGAGGTTTCTCTGTCCATCCACAAGGCCATGTAATGACAACCTATGCCGGCTAATGCGCGACTGCCTTCTGGAACCCGGGTAGAGGTATTGTGCGGACAGCCTGAGCAAAAATGCGGAATACGCTCGGTCTGGTTATCTGGTTTGCTGCTGACTTTAAGCACGGCTTCGCGCGCTTCCAGAAACGCGATCCGTTCATTGACGCGTTTTTCTATCGGATGGCCAACAAAATATTTGGCTATGCGCGAGGCAATCGCACGCGCAATTTGCGTCGGGTTTAATTCATAGGTAGCCGGCAGCAACCAGTCACCATGTCCGGCGCGGCGATTATTGCTCCATTCACCGGTGTCATCAAATTTACCCACTACGCGCGGGCGCACATCATCGCGCCAGTTGTAGAGCTCTTCTTTGAGTTGATATTCCAGCAGCTGACGCTTTTCTTCCACTACCAATACTTCTTCGAGTCCTTGTGCAAATTCGCGCACACCATTTGCCTCAAGTGGCCAGGTCATGCCAACTTTATAGAGGCGCAGTCCGATATCGCTAGCCACGGCGGCATCTATGCCCAGATCTTCGAGAGCCTGACGCGTATCGAGATAGGATTTGCCCGCAGTGAGTATGCCGAAGCGTGGATTAGGACTATCCCAGATCAGGCGATTGAGTTTGTTGGCGCGCACATAAGCCAGCGCTGCATACCATTTATGATTAACCAGCCGCGCTTCCTGCTCAAGTATGCCATCCGGCCAGCGTATGTTCAGCCCGCCCTGCGGCATCTCGAAATCTTCAGGCAAGACAATTTGTACGCGCTCAGGATCAATATCGACTGTGGCACCGGACTCCACAATATCTGTCACGCATTTCATCGATACCCATAAGCCGGTATAGCGACTGATGGCCCAGGCATGTAAACCATAATCAAGATATTCCTGCACGGATGACGGATACATCACCGGTATGCCGCAGGCTTTGAGTATGTGTTCGCTTTGATGTGCGTTAGTGGAAGACTTGGCTGCATGATCGTCACCAGCCAGCACCAGCACACCGCCATGTGCGGCCGTGCCTGCGCCATTTGCATGCTTGAATACATCACCAGAACGGTCTACACCGGGGCCTTTGCCGTACCACATGGAAAACACGCCGTCATATTGCGCGCCCGGGAAAAGATTGATTTGCTGGGTGCCCCAAATACTGGTGGCGGCCAGATCTTCATTCACACCCGGCTGAAATTTCACATGATGCGCTTCCAGGTATTTTTTTGCCTTGGCTGCGGTCATATCGACGCTGCCCAATGGCGAACCACGATAGCCGGTGATAAACCCAGCTGTATTCAAGCCAGCGGCCAGATCGCGCTGGCGCTGCATCATGGGCAGCCGTATCAGTGCCTGGGTACCAGTGAGGAAAACACGTCCACGCTCCAGTGTGTATTTGTCATCCAGCGTAATCGACTCCGGCTGCAAGGCTTGCCGGTTTTCCAAAGGTGCATTCATGAAGTCCCCATCATTTATCGGTTTTATCGCAGCAGTATAGGCTGGCTCGAAGGTATCGCAAAATCCTGGCCTTGCAAACACCATTAGAGTGAATTTGCAGGTGAAAATTTCTACTCAATGCTTGCAAAAACTGAAACCTCATCAACAATCCGACGATGCTCAAATCCGCTGCCTGCCCACGCCGGCCTGATATCTGTAACAAGAGGTAAATACAGATCAAAACAAGTTCTGGTTCAGCCACTATCAATTCCACGCATTACCAACAACTTGAGGAGATCAATTGTGAATAAACAGAAAACCGCATCTGTTTTGTTGTCTGGTTTATTTTTAAGCGGACTTGCAATGGCAGCTGATAACCGTGAGGGACATGAAATGCATGGCGAAAATATGCACGGAGGATCAATGCCTCCTATGTTTAGTCAGTTTGACAAAAATAATGATGGTCGTATCAGTCGCGAAGAGATGAAAGCAGGCATGGACAATCTTTTCACCGAAGTCGATACCAACAAAGATGGCTTACTCAGCAATGAGGAAATGCAGGCTCACCGCAAGGCTATGCACGAGAAACACGCCGAAATGATGAGCGAGCGCTGGAAAGCGGCAGACAAAGACGGCGATAGCGCATTGAGCAAATCTGAGCTTGAAAGCAGCAAAATGACTGGCATGGCGCGTAATTTTGACAAGCTAGACAAGAACAAAGATGGAAAACTGACTCAGGATGAAATCGTAGCTGGGATGCCACATCGGGCACCACGCGATAGTAAGCGCTGAAGCCAGTAAGGCAGTAAAGACGTAGCAATTATTTTCATGCATTAAATCGTCGATCAGATCTCTGTGGGCCGTAAGGCTCTGTACCCCGCGCTCCCCTTGCGCGTTGCGGATCCAGCCAACCCGTTGGATCCGCTTTTTTTCGTCTTTTTTTATTGATGACTAGTCAGGCGGTCGTTTGTATAGCCGCTGTCACCGCTTCAAGCCGCGCTTTACGTATCGCTTCTGCAATACGCTCCGCTTGTCTGTCGGTATAGTGTGCCGTGACTGCAGCAGCAATTGCGCCAGCAGGCACGGCCTGTGCAGCGGCCAATGCAGCGACTAGACGCGGTGCCTGAGGATAAGGCGCGTTTTCAAATCCGGTGCGTCCAAGATGATCACATTCAGCCGCTTTCAATAAATCCAAAAAGCGCTCTGCTCTGCGGAATGCATCACAACGCTCCAGTAATTTCAAAATCGTGTCTGCTCGCAATTCCATGGCGCGCGAAATGTTGCCATGCTCACGTGCTGTCATGATGGCCAGATCGCGCACTTCTGTTGGTGTTTTCAGGCGCGCACAAACAGCTTCAACCAATTTAACGCTGCGCACTTCATGGGCAATATGCTGCGGCAGTTGATCAGCGGGCGTAGTTCCCTTGCCAAGATCGTGCATTAACGCGGCAAAGCGCACGGGCAAGGTATAGTTTTTTTTGGCAGCTGTATCGAGCACCATCATCACATGCAAAAAGGCGTCTATCTCCGGATGATGCTGCGGCGGTTGTGGCACGCCGGCCAAAGCGTCCAGCTCAGGCAGTATGCGCGCCAGCGCTTCGGATTGATGCAGCACATCGAACATGCGCGAAGGCCGCGCTTCCATTAAGCCGCGCGCAAGTTCTTGCCAGACGCGTTCAGGCACCAATGCATCAACCTCACCGGACGCCACCATTTTTTTCATCAGCGCGAGCGTCTCGGCTGCGATAGAAAAATCAGCAAAGCGCGCAGCAAAACGCGCCAGCCTTAAAATCCTTACCGGATCTTCAGCAAAGGCCGGTGAGACATGACGAAAAATTTTCTTTTCTAGATCAGCTCTGCCACCGCAGGGATCAATCACGTCACCATCATCATCGATCGCAATCGCGTTGATAGTCAGATCACGACGCTGCAAATCCTGCTCGAGTGTGACATCTGGCGCGGCATGAAAAGCGAAGCCGGCATATCCCGGTGCCGTCTTGCGCTCAGTGCGCGCTAGCGCATATTCCTCGTGAGTAGTCGGATGCAAAAATACCGGAAAATCTTTACCGACTGGCACGAAACCTTGTTCACGTAATTGCGCAGGCGTCGCGCCCACTACAACGTAGTCACGATCTTTTACAGGCAAACCCAGAAGTGCATCACGCACAGCGCCACCGACCATATAAGTTTTAAATGGCAGTGGCATAGGGTTAATGTCGTCCGAGATAAAGTGGCGCGACCGCTTCTAATGGTGTGGGATGCCATCCCGCCAATTGGGGATGGTGTGATGAGGCGATATTGTCGACCTGCATGGAATCGACATTGTCACGACTCATCAATGGACCACCAGGCACATACTCAAGCATCCAGGCTTGCAGGCGTGCCAGTGCATACGGCAGTCCAATAAGAGGGCGTGCATGTCCGCTATACAAACCCGCCAGTCTGATCAGTTCGCGCAGTGTGTAAACCTTAGGGCCAGCGAGCTCGTAGATTTTTCCAAATGACTGTTTATCTTCGAGCGCGTTAACAAATGCTTTTGCCACATCTTGCACATACACAGGCTGAAATTTCGCCTCAGCGCCACCGAGTACGAGCAAAGGCATGAAATGCTGAAGCTTGGCAAATAAATTGAGAAATTTATCTTCCTGACCAAACACGACAGATGGCCTGAAGATGGTCACATCCAGATTGGCTGCCTCAAGCATAAATTTTTCACCCGCCGCCTTGGAGCGCAAATACATGGACGGTGCATCCGGTGCCACACCCAGCGCACTCATGTGCAGACAACGCTTTACTTGGGCAGCATTGCAAGCACGCACCACTTTACGCGGCAGCTCAACATGCGCACGTTCAAACTGCGGACCCCAGCCGCTACCTGCGGCCCCCGGCTTACTATGCAATACACCGGTGAGGTTAATGACAGCGTCTGCTTTTTTTACCAGATCCGCTAAGGTCGCATCATCAAATACATCTGCCACAATAATTTGCACCGTTGGCAAGACGAGTAAGTGACGGGCACGATCATAGCGACGCGTCGGCACGATAACTTTACGACCTGTTGCGGCGAGTTGCGCAACAATATGGCTGCCTATGAAACCACTACCGCCGATAACTAATATTGTTTCATGTCGCTTGCGTATATTTTTCAAGGAAGGTC
>CAIVDH010000217.1 GCA_903904635.1 uncultured Burkholderiales bacterium
ATTTACGGCCCGCTATTTCCAGTACTTCCGTTTTGAAAGGCGTGTTGGTTTTGCCTTTTTCGGCAGGATGCGTCCACTCCAGCTTAAAGCGGGCCAGTGGCGCATCATGAATTTTCCCAAGGTTATGATCGAGACGGGTGACTTCGAGCCAGTCACCGTTAGGATCAACCATGCGCCAGCTGGCCAGATTGTCGAGCGCGGTGCCCCACAATACAGCTTTCTTGCCACCAGCATTCATGGCGATATTGCCGCCTATGCAGGAGGCTTCTGCAGAAGTTGGGTCAACTGCGAACACAAATCCGGATTTTTCTGCGGCATCCGATACACGCTTGGTAACGACACCCGCACCGGAGTAAATGGTTGCATACTCAACCGACAATCCCGGCAAGGTCATCATTTCAACTGCGCCTAATGACTCTAGCTTTTCGGTATTGATAACGGCCGACAAAGGCGTCAGTGGAATGGCGCCACCGGTATAACCGGTGCCGCCTCCGCGTGGAATGATGGTGAGTCCGAGTTCTATGCAGGCCTTCACCAGACCGGCCATTTCTTCTTCGGTATCGGGGGTCAGTACAACGAACGGATATTCAACGCGCCAGTCAGTGGCGTCAGTCACATGCGAGACGCGTGAGAGACCATCAAACTTGATATTGTCGTGGGCGGTATAGCGCCCGAGAATTTTGCTGGAGCGACGACGCAGCTCGGCGGTTTGTTTAAATTCATCGGCAAAGTCTTCGATGGCCTTGCGTGCCGCAGCGAGTAATGCTTCAACTTTGGCACTGCGTGTAGCGGCTTCAGGATCGCCCTGATCTTCTTTGTCTGTGCTGTGACGGCGCTTGTCGACTTCGCCCAATCGATGATAAAGCGCTTCAATTAACGCAGCGCGCCGCTTGGGGTTGTCGAGCATATCGTCTTGCAAGTAGGGATTGCGACGCACGACCCAGATATCACCGAGCACTTCATAAAGCATGCGCGCAGAGCGTCCGGTCTGACGAGCACCGCGCAACACGGACAAGAGCTCCCATGCATCTGCGCCTAACAAACGCATCACGATCTCGCGATCTGAGAACGAGGTGTAGTTGTAGGGTATCTCGCGCAAACGCGGCGGCGGATTGCCGCCAGGCGTGTTGGCAAGTAATACGGGAAAGGGTATGGGGGCGTTCATGTTGAGATGCTGATTGCCATAAAACAAAGATGCATTTTAGCGTATTGCGGCGCACAAGGCTTAGCCCGAGTTATTGCGTTTTAATGGATCACAACCAGTTAGATATACGCATCCAAAATCCGTCTGGAACTGCCAGTAATAAATAGGTTAAGAGTGCATAGCGCACCAGCTTGCCTATACCCATGAAAAACACGCTGGGCCAAAATGGCATTTTCAACCAGCCTGCCAGTGCGCATAAGGGGTCACCTATGCCCGGCAACCATGACAGTAAGAGTGTCTTGGGGCCGAAACGTTGCAACCATCCCAACCAACGTGTCTGCCGGTCAGCAGCGAAAGCTTGTTTTGCGCCGTAACCCATGGTGTAGCTAATTGCACCACCTATCGTGTTACCGATGGTCGCAACTAAAATCGCAGGCCAGAGTAAATCCGGATTCATTTTTACTACGGCAAACACAGCAGGCTCTGAGCTCATGGGCAGTAAGGTGGCAGACAATAGGCTAATAATAAATAGCGCGGGTAATCCGACACCGGGCAGGGCAAGAGCATTAAAAATTTGAGTGACAACGTCAGCAAGCATGCGGAAAAAGAGGTAAGTGCGACTGTGCAGCATTGGAGGAGCGGAGCAATCGATGAAAGTAGGTAATCGCCGCTTACAAAAATACGTCCATTATAATGAGTGACCATGAATATTGATTACCTAAAAAAAATTCTGACTTCGCGCGTCTATGACGTTGCCATCGAAACCCCGCTGGAGCTCGCTCCTGTGCTTTCTGCGCGCATAGGCAACCAGATTTTTTTCAAACGCGAGGACATGCAAAGCGTGTTCAGCTTTAAGCTGCGCGGCGCTTATAACAAAATGGCGCATTTGAGTGCAGCCCAACTTAAGCGCGGTGTCATTTGCGCGTCGGCTGGCAATCATGCTCAGGGCGTGGCACTGTCTGCCAGCAGGTTAGGCTGCCGCGCGGTCATCGTGATGCCCACCACTACACCAGCTGTAAAAATTGATGCTGTCAAAGCCAGAGGCGGCGAGGTGGTGTTGTTTGGCGATTCTTATTCCGATGCGTATGGGCATGCGCTGTTGCTGGAGAAAAAACAAAAATTAACGTTCGTGCATCCTTTCGATGATCCTGATGTCATCGCCGGACAAGGCACGATAGGCATGGAGATTTTGCGTCAGCATGCCGGCCCTATTGAAGCTATTTTTGTAGCCATTGGCGGTGGCGGCCTGATCGCTGGTGTGGCGACCTACATCAAAGCGGTGCGCCCGGAAATCAAGATTATCGGTGTGCAAACTACGGACTCAGATGCGATGGCACGCTCATTGAAGGCAGGCCGACGGATTATTTTGCAAGACGTGGGTCTGTTTTCAGATGGCACTGCTGTCAAGCAGGTGGGTGAAGAGACGTTCCGTCTTGCGCGCAAATGTGTGGACGAGATTATCCTGGTTGATACCGATGCAGTTTGCGCGGCGATCAAAGATGTATTTACTGATACGCGCAGCATACTGGAGCCCGCAGGCGCTTTGGCGGTAGCAGGTGCCAAGGCGTATGTCGAACGCGCGGCATCGACTAAAAAACCAGTAAAAAATCAGAATCTGGTTGCGATTGCCTGCGGTGCAAATATGAATTTTGATCGTTTACGTTTTGTTGCCGAACGCGCCGAAGTGGGTGAGGCACATGAAGCCGTGTTTGCCGTAACGATTCCTGAAGAACGCGGCAGCTTCAAACGGTTTTGCCAACTCATCGGTACACGCTCAATTACAGAATTTAATTACCGTATCAGTGACCAGAAACAGGCGCATGTATTTGTAGGTCTGCAAGTGGCTGACCGTGACGAACCAGGAAAGATCAGCAAGCATTTCCAGAAACAAGGCTTCAAGACTATCGATCTGACTCAGGATGAGCTGGCAAAATTACATATTCGTCATCTGGTCGGTGGCAAGAGTGCGCTTGCCCAAAATGAATTGCTTTATCGCTTTGAGTTTCCTGAGCGCCCCGGCGCGCTAATGCGCTTTCTCGATAGTCTTGCGCCTAATTGGAATATCAGTCTGTTTCATTATCGCAGTCAGGGTGGTGATGTCGGTCGGGTGCTGGTTGGCCTGCAAGTGCCAAAAAAAGAAATGAAGATCTTCAGAGAGTTTCTCGCCACGCTGGGCTATCGGCATAGCGATGAAAGCGACAATCCTGCTTATAAATTATTTTTGTAATTATTTTTATAAATTTTTACTACCGATATCCACATGAATCAGGATAACAAGCCCGCCAATTCGCCTCTGGGCAAAGCTTCGTCCTATGCGTCAAATTACGATCCTACATTGTTGTTTCCTATGCCACGTGCGGATAAACGCCATGAGCTAGGCATCGATGGCTCGTTGCCATTTTTTGGTATGGATGTCTGGAATGCTTATGAAGTCTCATGGCTAAATTTACGTGGCAAACCACAGGTCGGCATCGTCACGTTACTCGTTCCTGCTGATACACCTGCCATCATTGAATCAAAGTCTTTAAAGCTTTATCTGAATGCTTTGAATCAAAGTCGCCTGGCTGGATCAGAGGCGCTGCTTGAATTGCTGCGCGCTGATTTATCTGCTGGTTTTGGTGCACCCATACAGATAAAGCTTAGCGGCAGCGATGATTTCGGCAAATTGAAGTTTGGTGAACTCGATGGTTTGTTATTAGACCGACTTGATATTGAGGTTGATCGCTACGAGCCCGACCCCAGCCTCTTGCAATCACAACAAAATGCAGTACCGATAGAAGAAAAACTAGTGTCACATTTGCTCAAATCAAATTGCCTGGTCACGGGACAACCGGATTGGGCCAGTGTTCAAATTCATTATGTCGGTGCGCCGATTGATCAGGAAGGCTTGCTCAGGTATTTGATCGGCTTTCGCTTTCATAATGAGTTTCATGAACAATGTGTAGAGCGCATATTCATGGATGTATGGCGTCACTGTCATCCACAAAAACTGATGGTATTGGCGCGCTATACGCGCCGTGGCGGCATTGATATTAATCCCTGGCGCAGTAATTTTTCACTGTCGCAAATGCCTGCCAATGAACGACTGGCAAGACAATAAACAACTATCGG
>CAIVDH010000218.1 GCA_903904635.1 uncultured Burkholderiales bacterium
GCCGGTTTCTCTACTGAGCAGCTTGAACAATTAAAGCGCGATTCGCTGGCCAAATTTGCCACGATCTCTACGCAATTTGACAAAATGCGTAAGGCTTACGAGAAGGAAGGTTTCAACTCCAAGCCATACATGAAAGCGCAGGAAGCGATTACCGAAGAATTAATGGGTATACGCTTCACAGCCAAGGTGGTTGAGAAGTTGTGTGACACCTTGCGCGGTCAGGTTGAGCAAGTGCGTCATATCGAAAAGCAGATTCTCGATGTGGCTGTGAACAAATGCGGTATGCCGCGTGCGCATTTCATCAAAGTCTTTCCAGGCAATGAAACTAATCTGAGTTGGGTAGATGGCGAAGTCACGGGCAATCATGCGTATAGCGTGATCTTGGCACGTAATGTTCCTACCGTTAAAGAGCTGCAACAAAAGCTGCTGGATTTGCAGACGCGCGTTGTGTTGCCATTGCCAGACCTGCGTAACATCAATAAAAAGATGGCAGCAGGCGAGATGAAGGCGCGCAAGGCCAAACGCGAAATGACGGAAGCTAACTTGCGTCTGGTAATTTCGATTGCGAAGAAATATACCAATCGCGGTTTGCAATTCCTTGATCTTATCCAGGAAGGCAATATCGGTCTGATGAAGGCGGTAGATAAATTTGAATATCGCCGCGGATATAAATTCTCAACCTATGCAACCTGGTGGATACGTCAGGCCATTACCCGTTCTATTGCAGACCAGGCGCGCACCATTCGTATTCCGGTGCATATGATCGAGACCATCAACAAGATGAATCGTATCTCGCGTCAAATCTTGCAAGAGACTGGTGCTGAGCCAGATCCGGCCACATTGGCGATCAAGATGGAAATGCCGGAAGATAAAATCCGCAAGATCATGAAGATCGCGAAAGAGCCGATCTCGATGGAAACGCCTATTGGTGACGATGACGATTCCCATCTGGGTGATTTCATTGAGGATAACAATACGCTGGCTCCGGCTGATGCGGCTTTGCATGCTTCTATGCGTGGTGTGGTCAAGGATGTACTCGATTCCCTCACGCCTCGCGAAGCCAAGGTATTGCGTATGCGTTTCGGTATAGAAATGTCTACCGATCACACGCTGGAAGAAGTGGGTAAGCAATTTGATGTTACCCGCGAGCGTATACGTCAGATCGAAGCCAAGGCTTTGCGTAAGCTGCGTCATCCATCGCGCTCAGATAAGCTGAAAAGCTTTCTCGAGGGCGGTTAATTTGCATTTGACCGTTGCGGCGAGGTTTTAATACTCGCCGTAATTGCATTTGCGCGATAAAATTCAGCCTTGGATTTAAGTAGCTGAAATCTAAAGGGCCCCTAGCTCATGCTTGGTTAGAGCAGCGGACTCATAATCCGTTGGTGCCGTGTTCGACTCACGGGGGGCCCACCAAAATAAAAGCCGTAGTCATTAGACTACGGCTTTTTCTTTTCTGCTGCTGTTTCTTACTGAGCCTATTGAATCTGGCGCATACCCAGCACCACCGGCTAAGCATACTGTTTGTACTTATCTGTGGTCCTATGCAGACTGCAGCTCGCAAGATTTGATGTCGCTAATGATTGATTCCGTAATTGGCTATTTATCTGCTTCATCGTTGCAAATAAATCTGCGTGTCTGATTCTCAAATGCGATTTTTCATCTGAGTTTGTAGTTGGCGCCAGCCATCAGCACCAAGCTCTTCCAGCGTTTCAATATTACGATTAAAAATATCAGCCGCATCGGGCATGGCAGCAATTGCCTTATCCAGACTTTCTTCTCTTAGTAAATGCAGCATGGGAAATGGCGAACGGTTAGTGCAATTCGTAATATCATCAGCTTCTGTGCCGGCGAACTGATAATGCGGATGAAAGCTGGCTATCTGCAGTACACCTGCCAGGCCAGCTTCTTCAAGTGCTGTATCTGCCTGATCCAGAAAATCGTTATAGTCTAAAAAATCTTGTAAAACCCAAGGGTGTATTAACAGTGTTGTATCGATTTTTTCAGCGTCTGTCTGATTTAATTTATGCAATGCCAATATCAGATCGTCTAATAATATTTTTTGATTCGTGGCGCTGCTGATGTGATATTCGATTTGATTTTTTATATAAACAGATTTCGCAAAAGGACAAAGATTCAGGCCGATTACTGCATCTGATATCCATGCCTTCGTATAATTGATAATTTCATTGTGAGTGAAGTTATCAATGCCATTATTTTTCATGGTGCGCGCAGCTGTTTAACGGCATTGCCAAGTTCTATCACAGACATCGCATAAAAAAAACTGCGATTGTATTTAGTGATCGCAAAAAAGTTCTCCGTACCCAGCCAGTAAAGATCAGGCTTGTCACCATCTTGTAAATCAACTAGTCCGTATAAAATATCTGAGGGCGCATTTTCTGCATATACACCGGCATTATCAAATTCATGCAACATAAATTTCGCATCCAGGCTAAGCCCCAACATAGAGCGCCAGCGATGTGATTCACTAAGGGCGGCATGTGCTGGAAAAATAAGTGGTAATCCATTTTTCCAGCCGTGCTGAGACAGAAAACTGGCCACACTGCCTATGGCATCAGTAGGTGATTGTCGTAAGTCTATTTTGCCATCGCCATCAAAATCAACTGCATATTTTCGTATGCTGCCGGGCATAAATTGCGGCCAGCCTATTGCACCAGCAAATGAGCCCGATAAAGAAAATGGATCAATTTTATTTTCGCGCGCGTAGAGTAAAGTTTGCTCGAGTTCGCTACGAAAATATTGCATTCTGGCTTGCCGATTAGCAGTTTCGGGATAAGCAAAAGCAAGTGTAGTGAGTGCATCCATGACCCGGATTTTTCCTGGCATACGGCCATACATGGTTTCTACGCCTATGATGCCTACAATAATCTCAGCGGGCACACCATATTGTGCTTCGGCGCGTGCCAGGGTCTGTTCATGTGAGGCCCAGAATGCAGCGCCGGCCTTGATGCGCACCGGCTCTATAAAGCGCTGTTTGTATGCACTCCAGTTTTTTGTTTTTGTCGGTGGTGGAGGATTGATTAATTTGACTACATTTTCTAAAAAATGGGCGCGGGCAAATTGTGTTCTGAGCGCTTCGCGGTCAAAGTCATTGCGCGTACTGATTTCATCAATAAAATCTGACACTGATTGCCATTGATGGAAATTTGTAAATTCTGGTTCAGCCTCTGTGTGACGTATTATTTTTTTTATTTTATGTTTATGTTTGTGTGAAGATCCTGCGCTGGCCGCATTACCGTACATGGGAAAACAGAGTAATAAAGAAATCAGGCAAGTCTGAAATGCGATGTAGATGCGGGTGCGGAGTTTCATGTATCGAGTTTAAAACGTGATGGGTTGTTCGTGCAGTTGATTAGCACTGCGAGGGTGTAAGTATAAAACATCGTATCGTACCCGGACTGCTTAATTGTTGCGGCATTCACGGCTTGCCTGAATGACAAAATAGGCGGCTCTTACTTTTTTCCTGGCGCATAGCGGTCAATCTGCCACAGGGTTGCTGCTGCGCTTCATGTAATAATCATTATTGACATGACCACAGCAATTTACACACACCCAGACTGCAAGCTGCATGAAATGGGTGCCTGGCATCCCGAATCACCTGCACGATTACAGGCCATCGAAGACCAGCTTATTGCCAGTCGCATAGCGCCATTTCTCGAATATCGTCTGGCACCGTTAGCTGATGTTGACGACATAGCACGCGTACATCTTCCCGAGACGATTGCGCGGGTGCGCGACAATATTCCAGTTGCTTTGGCAGCAGAGATGGGCAAAGGCGGGCCGTATTTCCCCCTTGATGGCGACACCTCGCTTAATCCATACAGTTGGCAGGCTGCCTTGCGTGCCAGCGGTGCGGCAGTGGCGGCAACTGAGGCTGTCATAGCAGGAGAAATTGAAAACGCATTTTGCGCAATTCGTCCGCCAGGACATCACGCAATTCCCTCAGCTTCCATGGGATTTTGTCTGTTCAATAACGTCGCCATCGCAGCGCGCCATGCGCTGGATCAGTGTGGATTGCAACGTGTAGCAATCGTGGACTTCGATGTCCATCATGGTAACGGCACCGAAGCTGCATTTCATAATGACCCGCGCGTATTGATGGTCAGTTTTTTCCAGCACCCGTTATATCCCTATAGCGATGTGCATGCTGATCATGCTCAACCAGACAATATGGTCAATATCCCCTTGCCTGCCTACACACGCGGTGACACCATACGCGCCCTCATAGAGCAGCAATGGTTGCCTGCATTAGAGGCGCATAAGCCGGAGATGATTTTTATTTCAGCCGGTTTTGACGCGCATCGTGATGATGAATTGGCTCAATTGGCGCTGGTCGAGGCAGATTTTTTATGGATGACCGAGCAGATCATGATCGTGGCTGACCGCCACGCAAAAGGTCGCATCGTCAGTTGCCTTGAGGGTGGCTATAACCTATCAGCACTGGCGCGCAGCGTAGTGGCTCATGTCAAAGCGCTGGCCCGACTCACATAAGGCCATATATAACGCCTCAGCTTGGCCCTGCCAGCAGGTAGAATGGCGTTTCTTCGAATAATAAAGCCACCCATGTCCATACAATGGTTCCCCGGTCATATGAACGCTGCCCGCCGCAAGGCGGCAGAGTCCATGGAAAAAGTCGACCTGGTGATCGAAGTCCTAGACGCTCGTTTGCCGCAAGCCAGCTCCAATCCCATGATAGAAGAGCTGCGCATAGCGCGGCAGCGTCCCTGTCTGAAAATACTTAATAAAAGTGATCTGGCCGATCCGGTTGCAACCAAAGCCTGGCTGGCGCATTACAGCAGTCAGCGCCAGGTGCATGCGGTTGCACTGTCATGCAAAAAGCCCTCAGATGTCGCAAAAATTCCTGGCATGTGTCTGAAAATTGCGCCGCATCGTGGCACCGTATTAAAGCCATTGCGCATGATGATCATGGGTATACCCAACGTCGGCAAATCCACGCTGATGAATGCGTTGCTAAAAAAACGGGTAGCCAAAGTAGGGGACGAGCCTGCCATTACCAAAACACAGCAGCGTCTTTATCTGGGCAACAATATGGTGCTCATTGATACGCCGGGTATGCTGTGGCCGAAAATCATCCATCCGACAGATGGCCTCATGCTCGCTGCCAGTCATGCCATTGGTGTTAATGCCGTTATTGAAGAAGAGGTGGCGGTTTTTCTGGCTGGATTATTGCTGCAGCATTATCCGGCCTTGCTTTCAGCGCGTTATGGTTTCAGCACTGAGGGCATGGACGCAGTTGGTGTAGTCGAGGGTGTAGCGGCTAGACGCAGTTATCGATTGAAGGGTGGCGATCCTGATTTGGAAAAAGCGGCCAACACCTTGTTGCAGGATTATCGTAACGGTGCAATCGGCCGTATCAGCCTGGAGACACCAGTTAGCCGGGTAGCACTATTGGCAAGTTATGTGCCGCCGGTTTTATTAGGTCAGCCGCAGATAGTATCTGAAGAAGAAGATTAAAAATTCTAGTCGTGTAATTAAAAAAATTAAATCGCATCACGGAGACAGCATGAGCCAGCCAGCAGCGCAAGAAAGTTCGCCTTATGTTTTACACACACGCGTAGGCGATATCGTCACACTGACGCTAAATCGCGGCGAAAAATTCAATCCGCTTTCGGAAGAAATGCTGACTGCATTGCAAGCAGAACTAGATACAGTGGCGTTAGATAAAACGGCACGCATCGTTGTCTTGGCCGCGAATGGCAAAGCATTTTGTGGTGGTCACGATTTAAAGCAAATGCGTGCCGATCCTTCGACTGCGTATTATAAAAAACTGTTTGATCAGTGCAGCAAGATGATGCTCAAGATTCAAGCCATGCCGCAGCCCGTGATCGCGCGCGTGCACGGCATAGCCACAGCGGCAGGCTGCCAGCTAGTGGCAATGTGTGATTTGGCCGTTGCTGCTAACGATGCAAAATTTGCTGTCTCTGGCGTAAATTATGGTTTGTTTTGTTCTACGCCATCTGTTGGTTTGTCGCGCAATGTGGCGCGCAAACAGGCAATGGAAATGTTATTGACGGGTGAATTTATTGATGCTTCCACTGCGCTTGCGCGTGGCCTGGTCAACAGAGTCGTTGCAATGGAACAGTTAGACGCAGAGATCAGCCAGCTTTGCAGCAGCATATTAGCCAAGCCCGCCGTTGCCATCGCGATGGGCAAGCAATTATTTTATCGTCAGGTAGAAATGGGCATAGATGCTGCCTATCAGTTGGCGGGTCAGACTATGGCATGCAACATGATGGATGAAGCTGCGCTCGAGGGTGTGCA
>CAIVDH010000219.1 GCA_903904635.1 uncultured Burkholderiales bacterium
TGCATGCCATCATCAAGACCACGCTGCTGGCTGAGCCGCTTAGCCAGTTTACGCTGGTGTATGGCAATCGCGCTTCTTCCTCTGTGATATTTCGTGAAGCACTGGCTGAATTAAAAGATCAGTTTCTTGAACGCTTAAGCTTAATTTACATCATGAGCCGTGAGCAGCAAGATATCGAACTTTTCAATGGCCGCATCAATGCAGAAAAATGCAAGGCACTCTGCAGTCAGTGGATACATCTGCCCGATATGGCGACCACTTTCATCTGTGGACCAGAACAAATGATGCATGAAGTATCCGCCACCTTGATAGAACTAGGCATGGCCAAAGAACAGATCAAGGCCGAGCTGTTCGCCGCCAGTGCGCCGACCAAGCGCCAACAGTCTGACTCTGCCCGCATAACGGGCCAACAGCATTGTGAAGTGACCGTCATCGTCGATGGCCGCCATCTGGCCTTTACCATGCAAAAAGAAAAAGAGTCTGTATTGGATGCAGGCCTAAAGCAAGGCATAGATCTGCGCTATGCCTGCAAAGGCGGCGTCTGTTCTACCTGCCGCTGTAAAGTCATAGAAGGTAAAGTCGATATGGACGCCAACTATGCACTGGAAGATTATGAAATCGCACGCGGCTTTGTGCTGTCTTGTCAGTCATTTCCTTCCACCGATACCCTCACACTCGATTTTGATCAGGAAAATTAAAATGAATTATGAAAATATTTTATTTGATACTCAAAACGGTATCGCACGCATTACCTTAAATCGCCCTGAAAAATTAAACAGCTTTACCTCCGCCATGCATATTGAGCTGCAAGATGCGATAGCGCATATCAATGCAGATAAATCTTTGCGTGTATTGGTGCTCACTGGAGCCGGTCGCGGTTTTTGCGCAGGACAAGATCTGGCCGATGTCGCCGGCAAAGATGGCTTGGGCGATCTCGTTAAAAAATACTACAGCCCGTTGGTGCAAGCGATACGTGATTTACCTATGCCAGTCATTGCTGCAGTCAATGGTGTCGCTGCTGGTGCAGGTGCCAATCTGGCGCTGGCCTGCGATATCGTCATCGCAGCGCGCTCGGCCAGTTTTGTGGAAGCCTTTTGTCGTCTCGGCTTGATACCGGATACGGGTGGCACTTATGTATTACCGCGTTTATTAGGATCAGCCCGCGCAACAGGGCTTGCGATGTTAGGCGACAAACTCAGCGCCGAGCGTGCCGAGAGCTGGGGGCTGATCTGGCAATGCGTAGATGATGACAAGCTGGCAGCCGAGGTCGATAAATTAGCCACACATTTTTCTACTGCACCCACATTAGGCTTGGTCAGAACCAAACAGGCGTTTCAGGCAAGTAGCAGCAACACCTATGCGCAACAACTCACACTCGAAGGCGAGATGATGGAAGAGCTGGGCAATAGTCATGATTATCATGAAGGCGTTGCCGCATTCATTGCAAAGCGCCCACCGCAGTTTCAAGGAAAGTAAACATGACAGATTCCCCTGCTGCTGCAGACGCACTCGCCAAAGCCACCGCAGCAGACATGTATGCGCGTGATCATGCCACGCAGGCACTGGGTATAAAAATTATGTCAGTCACTGCCGGTCATGCCTCAATGCAGATGATAGTGCGGCACGATATGTTAAACGGCCACCAGACTTGTCATGGCGGTTTTATTTTTACGTTGGCTGATTCAGCCTTTGCATTTGCCTGTAATAGCTACAACATTCAAGCTGTTGCAGCAGGCTGCACGATAGAATTTTTAGCGCCTGCATGTGAAGGTGATTTGCTAGTTGCCAGCGCTACAGAACAAACCCGTAGCGGTAAGACCGGTATTTATGATGTGGAAGTCGTCAATCAGGACGGCAAAAAAATTGCGCTATTTCGTGGCAAGTCACATCAGATTAAAGGCGATGTAATAAAAAAATAAAATTAAAAAAATTAAGTAGCAATAAAAAAATATAAAAATACGGAGACAAACATGGCCCACCGCCATCCCAAGCCCAGCGAGCTAGAGCCGATAGAAACGGCCAGCCGCGATGAACTACAAAATCTGCAATTAACACGCCTGCGATGGTCATTGCAGCATGCCTATCAAAACGTGCCGCATTATCGAGCCGCCTTTGATGCACAAGGCGTACATCCTGATGATCTGAAATCATTATCTGATCTGGCAAAATTTCCATTTACAGGTAAAGCAGATTTACGCGCCAATTATCCGTTCGGCATGTTTGCCGTGCCGCGTGAGCAGGTAGCGCGCATACACGCTTCTTCAGGCACAACCGGCAAGCCCACAGTGGTTGGCTATACCAGCAAAGACATAGACAACTGGTCTAATCTGGTTGCACGTTCAATTCGCGCCTCCGGTGGCCGTGCCGGTGACATTGTCCATGTCGCTTACGGCTATGGCTTGTTCACAGGTGGACTGGGTGCGCACTATGGCGCAGAAAGACTGGGCTGTACCGTCATTCCCATGTCAGGCGGACAAACAGAAAAACAAGTGCAGCTGATTTGTGATTTTAAACCTGACATCATCATGGTCACGCCTTCTTACATGCTCAATATCATTGAAGAATTTACGCGGCAAGGGATAGACGCTGCTGCCAGTTCTTTAAAGATCGGTATCTTCGGCGCAGAGCCTTGGACGGACGCGATGCGTACTGAAATCGAGCAGCGCGGCGGACTTGATGCGGTGGATATTTATGGTTTGTCTGAAGTGATGGGCCCGGGTGTAGCCAATGAATGTATAGAAAGTAAAGATGGCCCAGTAATTTGGGAAGATCATTTTTATCCGGAAATAATTGATCCTGTCACTGGCGCAGTGCTGCCCGATGGCGAGATGGGTGAATTAGTGTTTACCTCATTGTCCAAAGAAGCGATGCCGGTCATACGCTACCGTACCCGCGACCTGACGCGCCTGCTGCCACCAACTTCACGCGCGATGCGCCGTATGGGAAAAATCACTGGCCGCTCAGATGATATGTTGATCATACGTGGTGTAAATTTATTTCCCAGTCAGGTAGAAGAGATGCTGTTGCAGTTTTCTGCGTTGGCGCCGCACTATCAATTAGTACTGACACGTGATGGTCATCTGGATGTGCTTGATGTGCTGGTTGAAGCGCGTGATGAAGCTTCATTTGCTGCGGCAGTCAACGATGGTGCTGCGCTGGAGCAGCAGATCAAAGCGTATATTGGTGTGTCATGCAAGATCGCTGTGTTGCAGCCACATGGCGTAGAGCGCACGCAGACTGGCAAAGCGCGACGGGTGGTGGACAAGCGAAATTTAAACTGAGCCACTGACGTTGGTGGCTTCTTCGTAAAGCTACAGGATCGGCATACTTCTGCTGATGCAAATATCCCGATCCCAGTCCTTGCTCTATCAAGTAAAGATAAAATCTGCTGCTGTCAATTCGGTCACGCCGATCAGCGTAATCGTATTAGTGCCGAATGTGATCACGGTATTTGTCGCTGTTCCTGACAGATGATCCCCCAGCGCCTCGAAATCAGCGGCAAGGCCATGCAATTCGATTTTGTCTTCGCCATGGCGGAAGTCATGGATGGTGTCGGTTCCGTTATTGGCAGAAAAAACAAACACATCATGACCGGTGGTGACCTGGCTTAGGTCAATTCCGTTCTGAATATAAGAACGCGCAATATCGCCCCACATGTCATCCTTGCCGGTCGCGCTGATTAAGCGGTCATTGCCGCAAATTTCGATTCCAGAGGAATAAAACTGGGCATCGCCGAAGAGGTAGTTGGATCCAGTCCCGCCAGTTAGCACATCATTGCCGCTGACTGTTTTCCATGTAACCGGCATCGCCGAAGAGGTAGTTGGTTCCAGTCCCGCCAGTCAGCACATCATTGCCGCCTTGACTGTTATACATGGATCCGACATCGCCATAGAGGTAGTTGGTTTGGGATCCAGACCCGCCATTGAGCACATCATTGCCGCCCCGACTATAAGACATGTAAATGGCATCGCCTAAGAGTTGATTCTCTAGGGATCCAGCCCCGCCATTCAGCACATCATTACCGCCTTGACTGTTAGTCATGTAGAAGGCATCGCCGTAGAGGTAGTTGTCTGCGTATCCAGACCCGCCAGTCAGCACATCATTGCCGCCCCGACTGTTAATCATGGAGAGGGCATCGCCGAGGAGGTAGTTGTATGTGGATCCAGCCCCAGCCCCGCCAGTCAGCACATCATTGCCGCCCTGACTGTTATACATGTTAGTGGCATCGCCGTAGAGGATGTTGAATGTGGATCCAGCCCCGCCAGTCAGCACATCATTGCCGCCCTTACTGTCATACATGGAATAGGCATCGCCGTAGAGGTAGTTGACTTGGTAGCCAGCCCCGCCAGTTCCGCCAGTCAGCACATCATTGCCTCCTTTACTATTATTGATGCTTTCGGCATCCCCAAAAAGGAAATTAGTTTCCCCGTCGATCCCGACCAGATTTTGGCCTTTCGCCCTGACATTAAGCGTTCCTTCTGCATCACCATAGATTGTTGCCATGTTATTTCCTTTATCAATAAATTCAGAAGAGAGAAATTTCTCCACTGGCAGCCCGATGTAGCGCGGTTAAGCACGGCATTGCTGGTCCGGGTAGCCTGGCCAGATGCTTGCAAATGCTTGCTGTTGGAAACATGATTGGCTTATAGAAGAGAAGACGATTGATGTAAATCAAACCGGCGGCATTAGCAACATAGGCTTAGTACATCAGAAAGTAAGGCAGTTGTTTTTAGGGGAGTAATTTAAAAAGTAAAGTGAGTTTATTTAACTGGCTTGCGCTACCCGATCCCCATCCCGTAGCTGATTACCGGTAAATCTCACCACTTGTGTGCCTGCTTCGATGCCACTAATAATTTGGACGTCATCACGATTACGCCAGCCTATTTGCACTGGTCTTGATCTTGCGCGATTATTTTCAATGACAAATACATGCCATTTATCCCCGACCCGAAACACACTACTACCCGGAATTTTCAACACCCGTTCGCTGCGCCAAATGATGATGCGCGCTTCTACCCGATAACCATCACCCAGACTCTGTAAATTATCTATCGGGTCTGCAATCACATAGACGCGCTGTTCTTCTATGCCCAGCGCTGATATTTTTGTAAAGGCCACAGGCTCTATCAGTTTTACCTGAGCACGCAGTGCAGCAGAACCACCCCAGTCTTGCAGCAGCACTGTCATGCCCGGCTTAGTCTTCACCGCATCAGGTGACAATACATCGACCACCACTTCGAAGCTTGTCGGGTCGCCGATGGTGATAAGCGGCGTGCCTGCTGCTAATGTGCGTTCGCTTTGCTGCTGCACATTGATTATTTTTCCGGAAACTGGCGCAAGTAGGGTAATAGTCTGATGTGGGGACTGATGAATAGCTTCATCGGCAGCGCGTGCCGATTCTGCTTCAGCCGTTGCTGCCAGTTCGCGTGCATGTGCAGCTTGTGCAACGGCACGGGCAGTTTCTTCTGCGGTAACAGCCTTATCTTCTGCCTGACGTGATAAAAATTTTTCTTGTACTAGTCGACTGATGCGTAGGCGTTCACGCGTAGCCATTTGAAATTCAGCTTGTGCCTGCTTATGTTGCAGGCGCATCTCAGTCACATGTGCAGTGGCGGCATTAAGACGGGCTCGGATTTGCTGGCGGTTTTGTATATCTACTGGCAGGGGCAGCAAATAAGCCACCACATCACCTTGCCTGACCTGATCGCCTACTCGCAATGGCATGCGTTGCATGCTGGCGGCTACTGGCGAGGCAACTACATAATGGTCCCGCATCCGTACCATACCCAGGTTATCAATACTCACCATCATGCTGCCTACATTGGCTGTGGCCAACTCCAGCTTTAAAGGCTTGGGTGAAAATAACCACCACATTAAAAAAATGGACGCAGCAACGGCTGCTGCTGTCATCCAGCGTTTACGGCTTAATAGCGCGCCGATTTTATTAATGTTATTCACGTGTTTTTAACACATCAATCAGATTTTGCTTTTTCAAACGCTGCCATATTAATAGCGCAGAACCAGTTGCAGAAATTAACATCACCGCTATGGTTGAAAAATAAGTACGCGTGCTGACCACCAACGGTATACGAAACAGCTCTTGCGATAAAAGATGGGCAATCAGCGCAGCTAGTGCATAGCCTATGCCGCAGGCAAGTGGCAGCGATAGAAAAGTCAGCAATGCCTGTTCGGTGAGTAAAAGCTGCGCCACCTCGCGCTGACTAAATCCCAATACACGCAGGCTGGCCAGTTCGGTTGCATGTTCTGAAAGTGAAATGCGTGCAGAGTTATAAATAACGCCAGCAACAATCACGCAGGCAAAACCAATTAGCACCATATTATTGATACGGATATTTTCAGCAACCGTATCAAGAAAACTTTGCAGTGTTGCTTCGCGCAGACTGACGCTGGAGACTGCTGGCGTGGCCTTGAGCGTGCGATACAGTGATTCAAGATACAGCGGATCGACAGCAAGTAAAGCCCCGCTAATAGCAGGCTCTTGCTGTAGTAATGAATTTAGCAATGCTAAATTCATGTAAGCGAAACTGCCTATAGGCTCATTAATAATGCGCGTAATTTTTTGAGTTATCTGCTGACGTCTGCCGGTTAGAAATTCCATGATGATTTCGTCGCCCGTTTTTGCATGCAACATATCAGCCAATGCACGGCTTAATATCAAACCGGATTCTGGCAGCTCAATTGATTTCTCATTTTCATCCAACGTCAGCCGCAGTTGTCGCTGCTGGCCCAGTCCTGTAAGCGCAGTTCTTTTTTTGCGATGTGCAAAGCGCATTACAACGGCTTGCGTTAAAAATTCCTCCGCCCGTAATACGCCCGGTAGTCTGGCTACCTGATGCATCACCGATAGATTGCGCAATTCATTGAAGGTGATGGTGACATCATCACGCTGCGCAAGTCGAAATTGTAGCCTTATGATTTCATGGAGCGAGTCAAATGAAAACTGGCCTGTCACCATGAGCGCGCCCGACAAGGCCAACCCCAATATGGTCAGGCCAGTCTTAACACGATGACGGGCAAGATTGCGCAAGACCATACGCAATGGCAGCGACAGCCAACTCTGCAGACCAGTTTTTTCCATCCATCCTGCTGTATAAATTCCGGGTGCATCTGCCAGCATGGCTATTGCAGGTGTGAGGCGCAATACGCGCTGTACAGCCAGACTGGCGCCTATGGCTGCTGCTAACACTGTCATCAGCATCGCACTGATGATGACAGTAGCGGAGAGCTGAAAGTTTAATGCCGGAAAATGATAAAAGCGCGCATACAGATGTGCCAGTCCAGATCCCAGCCAGCCACCCAACACAATGCCGGCCAACCCACCTGCAGCCACAGTGAGCATGGCAAATTGCAGATAATGCAGTCCTACGTCAAAATTTCGATAACCAAAACTTTTTAATAATCCTATCTGTCCCCGCTGCAGCGCAGTCAGTCGTAGCAGCACGTTATGGATCAGGAATGCTGCTACGCCTAAAAATATCGCCGGTATGATGCTGGCACTGACGCGTGTTTGTGCCAGTTCATTTTCTAAAAACTGATGTGAGAGTTGTTCATCCCGCCCAATTGCACCCAGACCGCCGTATCGGCTGAGTAAATTATCCAGCCTGCGTATCACCTCAGCTTCACTGGCACCAGGTGCCAGCCGTATGCTCAGATCATTACAGCCGTCGCGCATATTGAGTAAACCGGATAATGCTTCTCTGTCCATCCACAGCACACCAAAGCGCCGGTTGTCCGGAAAGCTGTTGCCGCGAATTTCACTAATATATTCAGGTGAAATGGCAATGCCGGTAATGTGCAATTTATCGCGTCGGCCATTGATGACGGCATGGATGTCCATGCCAGCTCGTAATTGGTTTGCAGCAGAAAATGCTTCACTAATTAATATTTCATGTTGATTGCCCGGCAGCGGCATTCGGCCTGCACGCAAATGAATTTGATTGAGACCGCCTGCCATGCTCAACGACACCAGCCTGCCGGTAGCCGGCTCTGACAAGCCCTGTATATCTAATGCGGCTTCAAATACGATGCGAGCTTCCACCATAGCCACGCCGGGTAGTTGTTGCACTGCTGGGATGATGCTTAGTGGTGCGCGTTTAAAACTGACAAACACATCAGCAAAACGATAATTGGTGTAATACGATGTTTGCACTTCTCTTAATGCTTCATAAGCACCACGCAACGTAACAAAGCTGGCTATGCCGCATAGCGCAACAGCAGCGATTGCTACGCCTTGACCACGCAGCCGCCACAGATCACGCCAGAGTTTTAGGTGCAGCTTTACCATGCCAACTCGGCTGGTGCGCGTCGCACGCTATTGCTTACAATGCCAGTGATGTGACCACTAGACATAGTGACCACCCGGTCTGCCATGCCGGCTATGGCAGCGTTGTGGGTGATGATGGCGATGGTGGTACCGAGTTCGTGATTGATTTTTTCCAGCACTTCCAGCACCAGCTTGCCGGTTGCAAAATCTAATGCGCCGGTGGGTTCATCGCAGAGCAAAATATCGGGCCGCTTGGCGATGGCGCGCGCTATCGCTACGCGTTGTTGCTCGCCACCGGATAGCTGAGAGGGGAAATGATGTAGCCGCTCTGCCAATCCGACTAGCTCCAGCGCATCACTGGCCTGCATGGGCATGCTGCTGATTTCAGTGACCAGCTCTACATTTTCCAGCGCAGTTAAGCTGGGTAGGAGGTTATAAAACTGGAATACAAAGCCGACATGTTCTCGCCGAAATTTTGTCAGCGTGGCATCGTCTGCCTGTGCCAGATCATGATCCAGATAATTGACCTGACCGGTCGTTGGCGTATCAAGCCCACCGAGTATGTTGAGCAAAGTTGACTTGCCACTTCCGGATGCACCTAGCAAAACAATAAATTCAGACTCATATAAGTCCAGCACAATATTCGACAGCGCCGCAACGCTGACCTGACCCATTTTATAAATTTTGCTGACATCTCGCAGAGAAAAAACGATAGGCCTTTGCGCTGGTTCCGGCATAGGGCAGGATGGGAATTAAAATTTTTTAATGAGTATGTGCATGCATAAAGCGCAGCTAACACTGACATTCAGGCAGAGGAGCATGGATTCGAACCACGCTGGCTGGCTTGGACACAAGCCCGTCCCCACTGGACACTCCTCTTTATCTTGCTGCGACATCATTCTGGAATAGTCATATTAAAACTGCTTGAGACAGCGCAGCAGCCTGCCTGCTGCCTTTATCTCTGATCAAATCATAGTCAGGCCGGCAGATCACAATCAGGTTTAAGTCAATCAGGGGGGGATATGGCGTTATTACCAGATGTACCGGCCACGCCGGTAATCGTATCGCTTGCGGACAGCATGATCGCAGAGGATGAAAAAAATAATAATAATATTGTCAGTGAAATTCATGAGCACGGCACACCAGAATTTGCCAGAGTTGCGATAGATAGGTTGTATGGCAGTTTGTATGCCTCTGTACGGTATCTCGAATTATGCCGGCCGTATCAACCGCAGCCACATACATGGATAGGCTATCAGCAAGGTGAGATACAAGCTGTGCTGTTGTTTGAAATCAGAGAGCATGCGCTAATTGTAATTAGCGAAATGATTGCACTGACGGCAGTCCAAATTGAAAACTTCGCTCGCTGTGTGCTGGCACGCTATCCCTCTGTGATGTGCATAAATTTTAATGCAGTTAATTTTAATTTAAATATAAATAAGCTAAATTTACCTGCCCAGCATTATGTTTTTTCAGAAAATTACATATTGAATTTACCAAAAACCATAGAAAATTATCAAAGCAGTCTAGGCCGCGCAACACACAAAACGATACGGCTGTATGGCAATCGACTGAAGAAAGATTTTCCTGATTTTGCATGGCGGGTTTATAGCGCAGAAGAATTGCCTCGCGCATTACAGCAATCTTTTTTTCATCAAATACAAGCATATAAACATCAAAGCATGATGGCGCGAAATAAAACGCCTGAAAATGATCCTGCTGAAAACCGCCGTATCCTGCAACTGGCATCAGAATCCGGATTATTTAGCATGGCCGTGATTAATGGTGAAATCAGATCAGGCTCATTGGCCTGCCGGGTGGGTAATAATTATGTGATGCTACTTTCTGCAGCTGATCCTGCTCTTGAAAAATATCGGCTTGGTCTGTTGACTTGTTATTGGTCGCTATGCGATTGCATAACGCGTGGAGCGCAGCAATGTCATTTACTGTGGGGGCGTTATCAATATAAAAGTCAGCTACTGGCTGTGCCTGTCGATTTACAGCGGATAACGCTATATCGCTCACGTTGGATCATGGCAGCGATGTCAGCTAGTGTGATACGTATGGCGTTACAAGCGGAAAAATTCCGGATACAAAAATGGTTGCTGTATGACGTGCAGCAAAGGCGAGATGTTTGCTCGCGCACGCTGGCAAAGCTGGTATTTATAGCGCGTGAGTTTAAACGCAAACTTGTAAAACCTGGCGCAATATTGCGGTCCCGAGCTGATCACACAGCGATTCGGAAAATTTGATGTCACCTATTTTGGATTCTGCGCATCATCAGTTTCCGGCAACGTCAGACAAACAGTCTGAAGAGGTTGAAGATAAACCAACCAGCTCTGACCGTTTATTTCATGCCTGGATGAGCCAGTTCACGGCCGGCATTTCACCAGCCAGTCTGGCGCTGGCCTATGCAGACTGGATTGCCCACTTGTCGCAGTCACCGGGTAAACAGCAAATACTGCTAGAAAAAGCACTACGAAAATCCATACGACTTGCACTTTACGCTGCGCGCAATCTGGCAGGGCATGAGTGCGAGCATTGCATACAGCCACTGATACAAGACCGACGTTTTAGCGCAAAGCAGTGGCAGCAATGGCCGTTTTGTCTGGTGTATCAAAATTTTTTACTCATACAGCAATGGTGGCATAACGCCACAACTGGTATAGGCGGTATGTCCTCGCATCATGAGCAGGTCGTCTCCTTTTGTGCGCGACAGTTACTAGATTTGATTTCGCCTGTAAATTTTATAGCCACTAATCCTGTAGTGCTTGATACAACATTTACTGAAGGAGGGCAAAATTTATTGCGTGGTGCGCAGCACATGATTGAAGACTGGGAGCGAGCAATAGGCGGACATCCGCCAGTCGGCGCAGAAAATTTTCGTCCCGGTCATGAAGTGGCGATTACGCCGGGTAAGGTAATTTATAAAAATCGGTTGATAGAGCTGATTCAATATGCGCCGCAAATGGAAGAAGTGTTTGAACGACCTATCCTGATCGTGCCAGCATGGATAATGAAATATTACATACTCGATTTGTCACCGCATAATTCACTGGTCAGGTATCTGGTGCAGCGTGGTCATACGGTGTACATGATTTCATGGCGTAACCCGAGCGCAGATGAGCGTGATCTTGGCATGGAAGATTATTTGCATCAGGGTGTATTGGCAGCGATACAGCAGATAATTTTGCGCGAATCGCCAGAGCAGAAAATTCAGGCATTAGGCTATTGTCTGGGTGGCACCTTACTCGCAATTGCTGCGGCATGGATGGCGCAGCAGCATCGCAAAGAACTTGCCACGATGACGCTTTTAGCCGCCCAAACAGATTTTACGGAAGCAGGTGAGTTAAGGTTGTTTATCGACGATAGTCAGCTAGATTATCTGGACGATATTATGTGGAATCAGGGCTATCTGGATAACCGTCAGATGGCCGGCGCGTTTCAGTTGCTACGTTCACGTGATCTGATCTGGTCCCGCATGGTTAATCAATATTTACTCGGTAAAAGAGAAACAATGACCGATCTGATGGCCTGGAATGCCGATGCCACGCGCATGCCATTTCGTATGCAGAGCGAATATTTGCGACAATTATTTCTTAATAATGATTTATTTGCGGGTCGTTTTAAAATCAATGGCCGCGCACTTGCCTTAGGCGATATACGGTCGCCTAGTTTTGTTGTTGCTACCGAGTCCGATCATGTTGCGCCCTGGCGTTCAGTTTATAAACTCAATCTTGCACTCGGTGCCGATGTTACTTTTTTACTGACCTCCGGAGGACATAATGCCGGCATTACCAGCGAGCCCGGTCATCCACACCGACGGTTCCGGTTGAGTTTGTGCCCGCACGGGCAAAACTATATTGATCCTGATCGCTGGGTACAAACTACGCCTGTGCAAGAAGGCTCATGGTGGCCAGCATGGGCAGCATGGCTGGAAAGCGGTCAAACGCGACATGCAGCCCAGCCTATCGCAGAGCCGGAGTTAACAGGATTGCCTGCAGCACCAGGTGATTATGTTTTGCAGAAATGATAACCAATAGTTGCAAATTAATAAAAAATTTAGTCTTATTTTTATTTAAATAGCGATTATTTACAGGTAAAACGATTTTTTTCTTTTGTAGTTTTTCTTGTAAAGGTATCCTTAAAGTAATCTACTTTTGGTTGCGCCCGATCATGCGGTGCTTGATTGCTTATGATCTTTTTTGTTCATCGCGTTGCTGTAAAAAACGTCGTTCATTCTTTTCATTTCGCAGGTGATGATGCGTGTGAAAAAAATCAGCTGAAGATGCACCATCGGACAGATTGCGTGCTGGTGCCGCGATGATGGTGAATCAAGCCTATGCACGCTTAGTCAACTATCTCTCACAAAGTCTGGCGCAACGCTTTGCCGTTATCAGTACTGTACTGGCGATCATTGTATTGCTCACGTCAGGATTAGGTTCTTGGTGGCTGGCACATACGCAAGTAGAAGCAGCAGATCGCTTGCTGATGCAAAAGGAAGTAAATTATGGCGCAAACTTAATTGGCGCGACACTACGTGGTGTAATTTCGCGTATAGATGAGATGGCCGAAAGCAGTTTGTTGATAACAGCCCTTACCGATTCTGCAGGCAGAGAAAGTTATTTATATCCTTATTTGAGCAGCATCAATAGTGTCAACGGTATTCCTATTTCGATTTTACTAACCGATAATTTAGGCAATGAAATTGGCAATAATCGTCATGGAAATTTTAGTGCGCAAGATTATATCTGGCTGGTAGAACAGATTTTGCGCGGTAAAAACAATGCGCTGATACAGGATGGGGAGCACGGCGCCGAAATAATCGCAGTACAACTCATTTCGTCGAAAAAAACCGGTCTGGTACAGGGTGCACTTCTGTATAAATTTCCTCTTGCCGGTATGTTGTATTCGGAGTCACTGCAACTGATATGGAAGGGACAGGCCGGCAATACGCATCCAATCTCACCGATTAGTGCCGTTGTTGAGTTACCCGGTGCCTTTGATCATTTAGGTTTTCAAGTTGATGTAAAACCGAATTCCCGATCAATTTCAGTCAGCCTGATGCATCTCAGTTTGATGGCTGGACTTACCTTGATGATTGCTGCGATGGTGCTTTCACTTGGACGTCGTCTGGCGCTTGTTCTGACACGGCAGTTACGGATATTGGATAGATTTTCCAGAGAAGTGGTACAGAACGGGTTTGGCAGTTCGCGTGCGTTGGTAGAAGGTGGCGATGAAGTATCTAGCCTTGCTCAATCGATTAATCATATGCTCGATGCGCTGCATGAGCAGCATTTGAAATTACAAAATGAAAGCGACCGGCGCGATCAACTACTGGAACGTTATCGGCTGCTGGTGGAAAATACGCATGCAATTTTATGGGAAATGATGCTGCCTGAATATCAGTTTATTTTTGTTTCGCAGCAGGCCGAAAATTTATTCGCGCATCAAATTGAACAATGGAAAACCGGGGAATTCAGTTCTTTGCATTTGCACTTGGATGATGCGGATCGATTATGGGGGCTGCGCACTAAGGCAGCCAGAACAGGCAATCAATATCGCTGTGAATACCGTTTTCAGCATAAAAATGGAAATTATTTATGGGTGGAGGAAATAGGATCAGTTGTACGTGATGCAGGTAACGAAGTATGTGGTTTGCGCGGCATTATGTTTGACATATCGCAGCGCAAGCTGGCTGAACAGGAAATCGAAAGACTGGCATTTTATGATCCGCTGACCAGTCTGCCTAACCGCCGCATGCTGACTGATTTTTTGCAGGGTATCGTCGACACAACAGATATCTCGGGTGCCTTTGGCGTGGTCATATTTATTGACCTTGATAATTTTAAGACACTTAATGACACCTATGGACATGATGTAGGCGATTTATTTTTAATGCAGGCTGCCAATCGCCTGAAAAATGCAGTGCGTGTGGATGATATGGTGGCGCGTTTGGGAGGGGATGAATTTATTATTGTTGTGCAGGCTGATAAAGAATCTTCTTATGTCTTTAAAAATACTGCAGAAAGAATCGCTACAAATATTATCCACGGCATGGATAGTCCGTTTCAGCTTGAAGGTAATGAGTACTTAAGTACGGCTAGTCTGGGTATGTATTTTTATAATGCGATGACTGATAGTGTGACTGACATGTTGCAGCGCGCTGATCTGGCGATGTATCACACCAAAGAAAACGGCCGCAATAACTTTAGTATCTTTAATCCTGAGATGCAAACCTACTTATCCCATCGAACAAGTATGGAAACTAAGCTGCGCCATGCGTTGCGTAATCAGGAATTTATTTTGTATTACCAGCCCCAGGTTTCAGGCGATGGCAAGACCCTGGGATTTGAAGCGCTGTTGCGCTGGCAAAATCCTGAGCTTGGATTGGTTGAGCAGGGTCAGTTTATTGCTCTTGCAGAGGAAACTGGTTTGATACTTGATATAGGTGCTTGGGTGATCGAAGAGGCCTGTCGCAAATTAGTCGAGTGGCAAAACAGTCCTCAATACGCTGCACTAACCTTGTCCGTGAATGTCAGCGTGCGTCAGTTTGCGCATAAAAATTTCATAGAGCAGACTGTCGATACGGTGACGCGCGCAGGAGTAAATTCTAATCTGCTTAAGCTGGAGCTGACGGAATCGCTGCTGATGAATGATATTGAAGCGGCGATACAAAAAATCTGGCAATTAAAAAGTTGTGGATTTCGTTTTTCACTAGATGATTTTGGTACAGGTTATTCGTCTTTGTCTTATCTGCGGCGTTTGCCCTTGGATGAACTAAAAATTGATCGTTCATTTTTTTCTAATTTGCTGGTTGATGAGAAAGACGCAGCGATCGTACGTACGATTGTCGTGCTGGCAAAAAATTTAGGTTTGGGACTCATCGCAGAGGGCGTTGAAAATGAAGCGCAGCGTGCAGTGCTTGCTTCATATGGTTGCTCTGTTTATCAAGGCTATTTATATGGCGTGCCGTTAGATGAAGAAAAATTACAGTCTTATTTGACAACGCTGTAAATGCAAGACTGCCCCGACATTTTTTGTCGGGGCTTTTTTTTATGCTGTTTTTTTAAATAGAGTTGCTGAGCTTAGTCACTGCGTTTGCATTCCAGTGGCCGTTGTTACCGGTGTTGTGGTCGTTGCTGTAGCCGCTGTTGTTGGCGCAGTGCTTGTTGTGCCGGCAGTACTGGCTGGCGTGACAGCTTCTGCGGTGCTTGCCGCTATAGCAGGCGTTATAGTGGCAGTGGTGCCTGTCGTTGTGCTCGTCGTTGTACTCGCTGCAGCCGATACTTTGCTTGCACCCTCAGTCTTGACTATCTGGCCACGTACCTCACCGCTGGGGAATGCCGCCGACAAGATTTCGTAATACATATTTCCTGCATTAAGTGCGGCTATCTGGATATCGCTGAGTGTATTGCGTGCAGTCCAGATACCTGAATTTGCCACAGTCTGCGTCAGGCTTGCCACCACTGGCCCTGTTGCATCGGCGGCTGCCTCTCGTATATTGGCAGCAGTGCCTGTCATGCCGGTAGAGAGTAATGCAGAGGTGAGTGATTTATCGGCAGGTTTGTAAAGTGAAATGGCAATTGCCGAGGCGCTGCTGGTATTGGCCGGTATAACCAGTGAGCCAGACAACAGGTTGGTAAAAAATAGTGGCAGATTGTCTGTGGCTGTCGCAGTCACCGTGGTGCCTGTTCCTGCAATGGTGGTGGCAGGTGTGGTGCCCGTTGTGCCATTGGTCGTGCTGCTGGCTGTGCTGCCGACCATACTATTGATAACAGTGCTAATGGCAATGCCGCTCTTGGGTAGCTGTGCCCGCACTTGTCCACGTATTTCGCCATCAGGAAATGCAGCGCTTTTTATATTGATGTAGTAAGTGCCGGTTTTTAGTTTTTCTAATTGTTCAGCGCTGAGTATGCTTGCTGCCGTCCATACACCCCTACCCGGACTGGTTTCAGTAAAAGGAATGACTTCAGCGCCGTTAATACCTTTTATACCTTCATGTGCATTGACGCCTGTTGCGGTAACGTCTGCAGTGATGACGGTGGCTTTTATTTGCCGCGTATTTAGGTCAACAATGATTGCTGCTGCTGCACTGGCGTTGCTTGTGACTGCGGGTATTACTTCACCGCCGTTAAGAGTGGCTGAAAATATATTATCAGGGACAGTGCTGTTGATTGCGGTTACCTGACTTAATCCTGGCGTAATTGGTGTGACAGGATTGTTGTCGCTGCCGCAGGCTGCAAGTATCAATGTTAGTAATGCTATCCAATATGTTGAGACTGCTCGTAATGAAAATGATTTCATGAGTGATCCTCTGGTTGAGAAATACTCCCTGGTTTACTGGAATGCTGCGTTATGTATTTTTCGATCGCAAAGCTTGATAAGCGTTGCAATGAAATTGTTGCGCAGTCTGAATACCTGGTATGGCTTAGGTGTGATGCAAAGTGTGTCTTAGCATGGGCTGTGCCTGGATCAAAAAGCCAGATGCGATGAGGCTGATACGAGTTGCTCCTGTCTGTTGATAATCTGGGGTCGGTAAATTTTGCCGGTTATGTGTAAATTTTTTCGAATCGCCTGTTACATCTTGCTGTTTGCTATGATGCAGCCTTCATGGCAAACAGCGATTACGCAATTTCATCATGGTTGAAATCAAACCGGAACAATCGGTAGAGTTACTCAAGGCGCTACACATCCTGACCCGCGATGGCAAGATGAATCAGGATAGCCGTCGTAAATTAAAGCAGGTGTATCACTTGTTTCAGTTTATTGAGCCTTTGCTGTTGCAGCTGGAACAGCAGGAGCGCGCCATACAATTAGTGGATCATGGTGCCGGCAAGTCCTATCTGGGATTTATTTTGTATGACTTGTTTTTCAAGGCGCGGCATGATGCTTCGCATATCTTTGGCATAGAGACACGTAGCGAGTTGGTGGAGAGTTCACGCGCCTTGGCGCAAAAATGTGAATTTACCCGCATGTCATTTCTGAATTTGTCGGTCGCAGAATCTATCGTCTCAACAAAATTGCCGGCCACGATAGATATCGTTACGGCTTTGCATGCATGTGATACGGCCACCGATGATGCAATTCGTTTCGCGTTAAAAAAACAGGCGCAGTTTATTGTGTTGGTGCCTTGCTGTCAGGCAGAGGTGGCGAGTGTATTGAAAAAAGGTAAAGGGCAGGCCTTGTCGCGTGATGCGCTAACCGAAATCTGGCGTCATCCTTTGCATACGCGTGAATTTGGTAGTCAGGTAACGAATGTATTGCGCTGCCTGCAGTTAGAAGCGCATGGATATCAGGTCAATGTGACTGAGCTGGTGGGTTGGGAACATTCGATGAAAAA
>CAIVDH010000220.1 GCA_903904635.1 uncultured Burkholderiales bacterium
ACAATGCTTATTACGATTTGGTGGCGAGACGGGGTTTTGCACATCGATAAAAAATGAAGATCATCGAAATTACTGTTTTGCCACGACTAAGCAGGTGCGGGAATATTGTTATTTAATTTTGGATAATGATAGTAAAAATTTCTGCTTCTCTGAATTAAGCAATGAAAAAAAATTATGCTATCTCATCAAGGCTGTCGAAAGAAAAAATCAGTGTCTGGTGATTTTTTAAAAAATGTCAGACCAGTGGTGTTTACTGGTCGATCAAAATAGCGGCATCTGACGATTTTCCAATAAAAAATCAACCACAAACTGTAAAAGCAACTGATGATGTTCATCGTGATGCCAATACGGCTGCATATTCTTTTTTAAATACCAGCTTTCCTCGCTCTCCAAATGACAGCCTATCAGGCCGACTGAACCCTGCACGATGGCCATAGCGTCACCGTTGGCATAGGCGGCCATTTTTTCAAATTCGCCACCAATAAAAGTCGGGCCATCATAAAAATACATCTGACGTTTTTGTCCGCGCCAGATGATGGGTGCGGTGGTGCCGTATGAAGATTTAATATCAGCACCGGGCCGCTTGATGTATTGCACCACGCGCGTCTTATCCAGAATGTCAAAATAAAACGAATCTGCCCAGTATGCGCCCATGCAAATGCCAAGATATTTGCCGCCACGATTGAGGAATTTTTTAACATCAGTGCGGTTTGCTTTGAGCAGATATTCAAAAGCATTGGCGTCACCTACGCCACCGGGAAACACAACCAGATCGACATCATCAAAAAAGCCGTCTTGAACTTTGTGTCTGGTAAAAATTTTTATGCGTGCACGCGACGCGAGCGACTTGATGATGCCGTTGACAGAATCAATGGAGCATATGGGCTGATGCAAAAAAATAGCGACGGTTTTATTCACGACACAAGACTCTACGCAGGTTCAATACAGGCTTAGCCCAGGCAGCCGCCTATCATGACCGTAATGTCTTTGAGCGCATAAAACCATTTGCCTTCCGATCGCACTACCGCCACCAGACTCGAGCTTTCCGCCACCTTGATGCGCACGGAATAGGTGGGTTCATTATTTGGCAATACATGAAAACCTACACAAACAGGATTAGGGTTTTGATCGGCCAGCAGCGCAATGAAATCAGCATTCGGTATATTGCTGCGCAAAGTCACTTGCACATTGGTGCCATTTTCAGCCAGCTCTGGCGCTTCGATGATGATGTCGTTTTCTTTGGCCAGACTCAAGCCGGGGGCGCTGCCGCGCTCTGTCACGGTTTTGGATGAATTGGGCGTGGTAGTGTCACCGTTCATTGCAATGACAAATGCTTCCAGACTTTTGGCGGTATAGATGGCGCCATTCCAGTCCGAGCCCCATGACACGCCGGCAAATACATCCGAAGGTTTTAACAGCCCTGCCGTAAAAGCCAGTGCCAGCCCGGAGGCAACGCGCAGTGTGTCGCGCCTGCTCTGATCCATTTCATTTCTCCGTGATTGAGTTTTTGGGCATTGTGCCATAGAAGCCTAACCGCGTTGGCAGCTGCAGAAGATGCCGCATCCTGTAATTCTGTAATAATGCCCGAATGTTAAAACTTTCCGTACTTGATCAGTCCGTCGTATCGATGGGGCGTCCACAGGACGAATCTATACGTCATACCCTGGCTTTGGCAGAGCGCTGCGAGGCTTGGGGCTATGAACGGTTTTGGGTAAGCGAGCACCATAGCTTATCCAGTATTGCCGGCACGGCACCTGAGGTACTGCTCGCTGCGATAGCTGCCCGCACTACCCGCATACGCATAGGCAGCGCCGGCGTGATGCTGCCGCACTATTCGGCTTTAAAAGTGGCTGAGCAATTTCGCGTGCTTGATGCGTTGGCACCCGGGAGGGTGGATTTGGGCTTGGGCCGCGCACCGGGTAGTGATGGCCGCACCTCGCAGTTACTCAATCCGGACCGCTATGCCTCGGAGCGTTTTCCGCAGCAGGTGATGGAATTGCAAGCCTGGGTGACTGGGCATACTATGCCAGCGGGTCATCCGGGGCAGGGCGTGTGGGCTTATCCCACGGGTGTGACATCGCCATCGTTGTGGATATTAGGCAGTTCAAATTATGGCGCCCAGCTTGCCGCGCATTTAGGTTTGCCGTATGCATTTGCTTATTTTTTCACTGATGGCGTGGGTGTGGAAGAAGCGCTGGAGATGTATCACAGCCAGTTTCGCCCCAGTGCGTATTTGGATAAACCTCAGGCGACGATATGCGTATCAGCGCTGGCTGCAGAAACGGAAGAACAAGCCTGGCATCAATTTCAAAGCCGTGCACGCTGGCGACTAGACCGCGATCGCGGATTGGCCAGACCGCTCATGCCACCCGAGATGGCCGTCGCTGATTTGAGTAAAGAAGACAAAGCATTTATTGACGCAATGCGGTCTAAGGCTTTGGTGGGTACAGCGGATCAAACCGCTGACAAGCTACGCGCGCTGGCTAAAAGTTGTGAGCTGGATGAGTTAGTCGTCTGCACCTGGGTGCATGACGCGAAAGTGCAATCGCGTTCGTTTGAATTGCTGGCGCATGTATTTGAACTTGGTGGTGCGCCAGCGCTGCCTGCTTTAGAGGAAAGCGTAATATAAATTAACTTACCGGCCGATACAGCGCACAGATCTTATTGCCATCAGGGTCGCGCAGATAGGCCAGATAAATTTTACCGCTAGGACCTTCACGAAATCCCGGTGGGTCTTCGCATGTCGTTCCTCCGTTTGCCACTCCGGCAGCATGAAATGCATCCCCTTGTTCGGGTGACTGCATAGAAAAACCGATAGTGCTGCCATTGCCATGCGTTGCGGGTTCGCCATTAATAGGCGTCGTAATCGCAAATGTAGCAGTCGCGCTGCGATAGAAATACCGGTTTCTGTTGGCTACACCCGGGCCTATGTCTAGCGTGCCCAACAGCGCATCGTAAAACTTCTTGGATACTTCCAGATCTTTAACCCCCAGCATGACATGACTGAACATTGCACTCTCCTATGGAGTCCGGTATTGGACGAAATGTTGCATATTACCTGAAGGTGGATGGTCGTTAGTTAAGGTGTGGATTGGTAGTGATCGATGGGTAGTTGAAAGTCAGTGGATCCGTAATCCCGATCAAATGGGTAATGGTTTTATTCATAAAAATTTTTTTGTTTCGATATACATCAATTTTTATAATTATTAATCAGTTTGCATCTCTAGCCAGATAAGAACTTCGCGATCTTCTGCATCAGCCAGCGCAGCTGTATTTAGAGCACCTATCAAACGATGCTGATTTTTTTTCGCCTTGCCAGCCCCATTTTGATGGGCGCTCTTAGCATCCACACTCATCTTTCCTTAGCATGATTTATTAAGCCGTTTTTCTTACATGAGAATGGTTCATTCCCTGTATTCCCAGAGCGGTAT
>CAIVDH010000221.1 GCA_903904635.1 uncultured Burkholderiales bacterium
CCTACTTGACTGGCTACACCGCCTAGGGTGTTTCCCAAGCCGGACTGTCCAAAAATACTACCGATGGCACCGCCCAGGGGTTGACCAATCTGGCCGAGCAGGTTGCCGAAAAATCCTTGTGGTGCAATTTGACCTTGTTGGCCTTGTTGGCCTTGTTGACCTTGCACTCCCTGGAGGCCTTGTTGTAATTGTTGCTGCAGTTGTTGTTGCAGTTGTTGTAATTGCTGCTGCTGTTGCTGCACTTGTTGCAACTGCTGCACGCAAGCTGCAGCTATCGGATCATTCTGAAATGGCAGTAAGCCACCACCTATGCCGCCGGCTATTTGTCCGATCTGACCGCCTAAACCAGAGTGACCGAACAAGCCACCAATGCCGCGTCCTAAAGCACTGCCTAATGGCGCTCCCAGCATATTGCCAAAAAACCCCTGTGGCGCGAGTTGCTGACCACCGCCATATATGCCCTGTTGTGGATATCCGTTCATAACTACTCCTCAAAGATGTGACTAAGTTGTAAATAGGTTTTAGATAAGTTGGCCTTGCATATCGCAAATTAAAATGCGCTACGCATTGCCATGAGCGGCTATTTAAAATCGATGACCGCTTGCGCATCATCTTTGGTCGGATAGGCAGTGATTGGCAAATGCAAGTGGAGTTTGATTGCGAGTTCTCAAACGCGTAAACAGGGCGCAATGCCGAGTGGAATTTTGTGCTGCTAGCATTGAAATTTATGTTTAGCTCAGACGAAAAAAAATCGTGCAAGCCAATTGGCGTTGCACGATTTTTTGATGACTGGCACCGGTAGGTGCCATCATTGACGTAGTTTTATTTCACCATCAGCGTGAACGGATGAACATAAGCCTGCAAACTCACCAGTATGCCCACCAATGCAGCTAAGGCAATGGAATGGAAGAACACATAGCGCAAAATTTCACCTTCATGACCGTACCATTTGGTTGCAGTGGACGCCACGACGATGGATTGTGCATCGATCATTTTGCCCATTACACCGCCAGATGAATTCGCCGCTGCCATCAATACTGGACTTAAGCCCAACTGCTCAGCCGATGTTTTTTGCAAACCACCAAATAGCACATTAGATGCGGTATCAGAACCCGTCAGTGCCACGCCCAGCCAACCCAGCAGAGTGCCAAAGAATGGATAAAAAACACCAGTGTTAGCAAAAGCCAGACCCAATGTTGAATCCACGCCGGAATAGCGTGTGGAGTAACCCAGCGCAAGCATGGCGGCAATGGTCAGCAGCGAGTATTTCAACAACTTGAGCGTGTCCCAATACACCGCCAGCATTTCGCGCAACTTGTAACCCATGAGCACGGCAGAAATAACTGAGGCGATAAAAATGCCGGTACCCGTTGCTGAGAGCCAGTTGAGTTTGAAAATAGCTTCTTCAATTTTTGGTGAAGGCGCTACTGGCGGCATTTTTTGCACAACCATATGCAGATGCGACCATTCAAATTTGAAGATAGAAAGACCATCCAGCATTTTTTTCCACTCAGGTATACCCCAGAGCAAAACAATGACGGACAAAATCAGCCAAGGTGTCCAGGCGCGCATCACTTCAGCAGTACTGTAATGCTGTTGTTCACGCTCTGGCTGATTATCTTCTGGTTTGCCAGATGCGGAAGTCATGATTTCTTTCGGGTGCCAGACTTTCAAAAACAATGTCAGGCAGACCATGGATGATATCGCTGCACCAACGTCCACCAGCCATGGGCCATGATAATTGGAAATAAAATATTGCGGAATAGCGAAAGCAGCGCCGGCAACCAGTACGGCAGGCCAGATCTGCAGCATCCGACGCCAGCCGCAGAAAGCCCAGACTAGCCAGAAAGGTACGATCAATGAAAATATCGGCAACTGACGGCCAACCATGCCGGACAATTCCAGCATGTCCAGGCCCGTTACGGCAGCTAATGCAATGATAGGCGTGCCCAGCGCGCCGTATGCTACCGGCGCAGTGTTGGCGATTAGTGAGAGGCCGGATGCCGCCAGCGGTGCAAAGCCCAAGCCTATAAGCATGGCGCCGGTGACGGCGACGGGTGTACCGAAGCCACCGGCACCTTCAAAAAATGCGCCAAATGAGAAGGCGATGAGCAGCAATTGCAGGCGACGGTCGCCGCTGATGCTGGCTATGCTTTCACGCAGTATCTTGAATTGACCTTTGCGGTCAGTTAGTTGGTACAAGAAGATTACGTTGAGTATGATCCAGCCAATCGGAAACAGCCCATAAGCTGCGCCATAAAGTGCTGAGGCAACAGCGACATCTGCTGGCATAGTGAAGCCATAGACAGCAACAACCAGAGCAGCTACCAGACCCATGAAAGCGGCAATATGTGCCTTGATATGGAAAAAAGCCAGCGCAGCCAACATCACCACAACCGGAATTGCCGCTGCCAGCGTGGATAGCCAGACATTTTGAAACGGGTCATAAACTTGTGACCACATAATAGTATCTCCCCCGAAAACCGTATTAACTAAAGCCTAGCATCATATTGAAGCAGGGAAACATTGTCCATGCGTTTCCGATGCAGGAAGCGGGAGAAAGTAGTGGGTTAAAGTGAAAATTCTTGGCGACGTTTTGAAAATATTTTGCTTGTCAGGCGCGAAGCAGGCCCATGCAGGGCCATAGCTTGATGCCAGCAACCCCGGCTTGCGCCGGGATTATGCGGATTTGCTATCGCTGAGCGGTAAACACATCACCAAAAATTTTGGGATATCCCGATGGCAGACTACGATAAAACTGCTTGGGCGCGGCAACGATGCCGCCAAGAGCTGCAGCTGCGCGCCACGGCCAGCGCGGATCAACCAGAAAGGCACGGGCAAGGGCGATGATGTCTGCTTGATTTTTTTGCAAAATTTCTTCAGCCTGAGCAGGTTCTGTAATGAGACCAACTGCCACTACCGGTATCGTTACCGCTTCTTTCACACGGGCGGCAAGAGCAACTTGATAGCCGGGACTGATCGTGATTTTCTGCAGCGGTGAGACGCCGCCTGAGGAAATGTCGAGGAAATCTGCACCCAGTGTTTGCAGGCGCTTGGATAGTTCGACACTTTGATCAATATCCCAGCCGCCTTCTACCCAGTCAGTGCCAGAAAGACGGGCACCGACGGCAATATCAGGGCCAGCAGCGTTGCGTACTGCTTCAAATATTTGCAGGGGCAGGCGCATACGGTTTTCTAATGAACCGCCATAGGTGTCGGTGCGTTGATTTGCCAGCGGCGATAAAAATTCATGCAGCAGATAGCCATGTGCGAGATGCACTTCAATTACATCAAAGCCCAATGCTTTAGCACGCTTAGTAGACGACACAAAGTCGGCGATGAGTTTGGCAATATCTTCTTCGCTCATGGCCATTGGTGCAGCTTCTTCAGGTTTGTGGGGCAGGGCGGAAGGGCCGAATGTTTGCCAGCCACCCTCGGCAACAGGAATTAATGCACCGCCTTCCCAGGGCCGCTGGCTAGATGCTTTGCGACCTGCGTGTCCGAGTTGTATGGCCAGCTTGATGGGCGAGATATCGCGGATTGCATCAACAACTTTTTTTAATGCCGCCTGATTGGCATCGTTGTAAAGACCCAGGCAACCAGG